>CBDTZI010000492.1:0-2533 GCA_965364865.1 uncultured bacterium
GATTGCAGATTGAACATACCTGTTTGGGGAACAAACCAACGATTTCAAGTTTTCGGGAGTCCACAGAAATGGATTATCGGTTAAAGCCGCGTAAGAAGGGTATTTTTCGTGTCAAATGGTTGATCACGATGATGATCGTCGGTGCATTCGTGACCGGCGGCGGTTATTTTTTCTATAAGCATCAGAAAAAACAAAACACGATCAGACTTCTGCACCAAGCACAACAAGCGGAAGAAAACGGCGAATGGGAAGAAGCCGTAATCGCCTATCGTCTCTATCTACAGCGCAAGCCGGTTGATACCGAGTCTCTACGACGCTATGCGGATATTCTGCTTGAAAAAGTAGACGTGTCAGGTCATGCGATTGGTGAAGCGGTTCGTGCGTTGAAACGGTTATCTCGTCTACAACCGAACAATGTAGAGATGATCGAAAAACTCACCCGCATCTATCTGGCGATCCATGAATACTCCTCTGCCGCGGATCACGCCGATCAGTGGCTGGAACATTCTCCGAATTCGATCGACGCCATTCTCTCGCTCGCGCGTGCACGCTATGGTTTGCACGAAAACGAACAAAGTCTGGTTGTATTGAAAAACGCGGTCGAAAAATATCCACGTCAGCCGCGGCTTTATCCGCCGTTGATTGAACTCATGCTGATCCACGATGACGAATCCGATCAGGCGGTAGCCTATTTGGAAAAAGGATTGCAAACCAATCCCGACGCCTATGAATTGCACATGGCTGCAGTCGCACTCCAAGAGCATTTCCACGACGATGTATTGGCTGAAAAACACCTCCAACAAGCATTGCAATTGAAGCCGGATCTTTCGTTCGTGGTCATCCCCGCCGCCGCTTTTTATGTAGCCAGAGATCGACTCGTTGAAGCGAAAGAGTTGCTGGATCGCGCACGCATATTGGCTCCGGAGGATCATCGGTTTTTAACCATCCTGGCGACCTGGGCCATTAAAAAACAAGATCCCGATTTGCAGCGAACCGTCGCACAGGAATTAACATTACGCGCCGAAGATTCCGACGCGATGTTGCATGCGCGATCGGCTGAACTTTATCTTCGGGCGGGTGATTACAACCATGCGGACGAATGTATTAAAAAATTGGAAGCGATAGATAATCTCGAAAAGAATATACTTACATGGGTGGATACGCTCAAAGGGGCACAGGCGGTTTTTCGTGCCAAACCGTTTAGCGCCATCCCCCATTTGACCCGAGCGCTTCGGAAAAACCCAACGGATTTATGGACGCTGGAATTACTGGCGATGGCCTACGAAAATACCGGCGCGGTTCATGACGCCGTCGAGTATTATGGTCGTATCTTGATTCAGAAACCGCGAACCGCCAGTGTACGACTTGCACTGGCGAAGCTGGCATGGAAGCAGGGGCTTGTCCACGAAGTCCTTTCTCATATCGACGCCTTAACCAGCCCGACGGTGATCTTGTCTGACAATCAGTCGCATCTGAGAGATCTCATCAAAATCACCTGCGAGCTGGAATTACTCGTCGATCAAACGAGCTCGGGCCAATCGCAACGAAAAACAAAATTGAAAGATTCGCTGCAACAAATCACTTCAATCATTGAGCCTACGATCGTGTCCGCAGAGTTGCTGGCAACAAGCTTTGTGTGTCTGCAGGATTCGCAACTGGTTTTGCAGTGGTTCAAACAGCAATCGTTAGACGATCAAATGGGGCCGTTGATCGGTGAAGCCGTGGGCCGAGTGTTGATCAAAGAAGGAATGATCGAACTGGCGGATCAATTTGCGGGTCATCTTGTTCAGCAATATCCCAATTCGTTTCAAGGTTCTAAAATTCGTATTCTTCTGTTGGCGGGTCGAAATGAACATGCCCTGGCCCGACAATTGATCGCACAATCCACCATCAGCCCGAAAGCCAAAGCACAGTTATGGTCATGCCTGGCGAATACTTTTATTGGTGCATCAGACACAGACTCCGCGGTGGATGCGTTACGCAAAGCGATCCAATTGCAACCCGATTCGATTGCTATGCGTTCAACACTTGCACGTCTGACGTCGGATATAGAAGAAGCGAAAATTTGCACCGATCAGATTCGCACACTCGAAGGCGACGACGGTTTACAATGGCGATTCGAACGTGCTTCTTATCTGATGCGATTGAATCCACAGCGTGATGGGGCCGCTGAAGCGATTACGCTGTTGCAACCCTGTTTGCTGGATCGACCGGGTTGGATCGCGGTACGCGTGTTATTGGGAATTGCCTACGAAATCACCGGTGAACGGGACAAAGCGGCCGAGGCGTATCGATCCGCCATCGCACAACAACCCGAACTATCCAGAGACGAAGTTGCGATCAGGCTGGTCAACCTTCTGCAACAGATCGGAAAAACCAACGATGCGAATTCCGTGTTGGATTCGCTCATGACCGCCGCACCTGATTCACCCGGTGTGTTGCGGCTGCAAACACAGCGGCACTTACAGAACAACAACTTGACCGCCGCCATCGATACCGCCCTGTCCGGCGTCCGCTTCGGCCATCGCCTGAA
>CBDTZI010000493.1:0-2512 GCA_965364865.1 uncultured bacterium
TCGGGTGTAAACTTGGCGACCGGCGCCTTTACCGCACTGCGTTTTCGACCTTTACTGGGTGATGCCGAACCGCCACTGCTGCCATCGTATTGTTTGAGTATGTCCGACACGAAAGTGGGCGATTGCGTTTTCAGTTGGATCGAATGAAGTTTGACCGCGTCGTTTTCCGTGTCAATACCGGCGATAATTTCCCGCACTTTAACGGCATCGCTGCGACTCGACGTAAACCAGATCGCATTTCCCGTGGGATCGGCCACTATGTGCAAACGTTCGGGGGATGGCTTGCCTTTATTCACGGGGCCCAGCACGGCGGTCACGGTGGTCACCACATCGCCGGGATTTGCGAATTTAAGTTCAATTCTCTCCGGACCCACATAGGTGGGTTCATCAAACTGTTCAACCAGTGAGCGAACGCGCTCGATGATTTCTTCGTTTCTTGCAATGGCGATAATCGATTGGCCTGATGGATGTGCAAAGAGCGTAACATCGTTGGTGGTCAGGGGTTCGCCAGCTATAGCCTTGGCGGGGCGTCTCGCACGGGGGCTCGGCTTACCGCCGGATGAGCTGGCATCGGAAGGAGCAGTCAGCGCGAGGATGTGGCCTATCGTAGAAATTAATTCATCGACGTTCCCATGCTTCACGGGAATAATGACGGGTGAGCCTTTGGAGGATCTCGTATCCACGAACGGGAGCATGAGTTTGATTTCTTCAATCTTATCCTGCATCGCTCGAACCAGCATAAACCCATGGGAATCTTCCGGGATGATCACCACATCCGGTTCGGGCATGGTATCGATATCCGGTGTGGCTCCACGCCGGGGTGTGGGGCGTGGTCTCCCCGCTGTTTTTGAACTACCCAGGTCGGGTATGAGTTGACTTAGTTTCTCGATCGCCACCGAGGGGGGAATAAATTTGACTTTGATTCGTTCCAGGGATCGCGGGTCGGATCGTTCCCCCGCAAAAAAGTCGATCAGCCAAAGATATTTATCGATGTCTTTTTTCAGTGCGAAAATGCTGACACGATTACCATCGAGCGGTGTGACCCGAACGTAATCGGGCATGAAGTCGCGGACTTCTTTCAGATCTGAAACGGATCCTTTCTTGGGCGTGTAAATGACCAGTGCTAATTCTTCACCGCTGACGTTGGTGTTTTGTAAATGATCAATCGATTGAAACATGCGGTTGCGCGGCAGGATACGGTAAATATCCGTGACCCGGACAACAGCCAGATGCGTGTCACGACGTTCCAGCCAGTAAGGTTCATGAGGTTTGTAGTCAAACAACAGCATACGGATGCGGCTCAACGCTTCATTGAACGATAATTCTTCGGTCGTGACAAAGTTAACTTGACCATCCTTGGGTGTATCTCCGAGCACGCCCAGGCCGGTCTGTCGCGCGAAACCGTGAACCAGTTGTTCATAGGTTCCCCCTTTGATACTAAAGCCATACGTTCGTTCTTCCGGTGGAGTGTTGCTGCTCACCGCCGGAATGTTAATGGCTGTGGTATTCCCCTTGGCCGTAACAGGCCGTCTGCCCGTTGACCCTGATCGGGGTGTTTGCGGTTTATTTTTTGGGGTGGTGGTTCTGCTTCTGGGGGTCGTTGTGTTTCGTCGTGTGGGATTCGTTGTATTACGTTGACCCCTATGCATGATTTCGTCGAATTTCTTTTCGAGATCGGAATCGGTACCGACTTTACTGGGGTTTTGTTTTGGAGTCGTATTGCGCGCCGGCGGAGACGTGGGCTTACGACTTGGGTGTTGTTGGGGCGTCGGCGTACGCGGCGGCGCCTTCTTGGGCGTCGTCTTGGGGGTCGTCTTTTTCTGTTGCGGTGTTCTCGGCGGAGTTCGTCGTTGCGCTTGTGCAGGGTTGATAGCCATGAACAAGGTCAAACAGGCGACCACGCAAATCCATTTGCTGATGGAACCTGATTTGAAGTGGCTGTGTTGAGATTTCATTCCGATACTCCTCGAACTTTTATGATCAAAATATTGTTTTTTTAGTTTTTATTCTCGTAATTATTGTACCCCGACGTCGTTCTACGGTTTCAAAGATGTCGGCTTTCTGAGTGGGGTCGTTCGTCTGCGAGTGGGCGTCGTTTTGCTGTCGTTCTTCTCAGGGGTCGTGGTTTTTCGATTCTTGTTGTTGAAGGTGTTTTTTATTTTTGGCGTTGGTGTTGGTTTATGGGGCGTTGACCCTTCTTTTTTTGGAGCTACGCTCGTCGGAGATTTTTTATCAATACCTGACGGCGTGGTGTTGTCCTCATCGTTTTTAGTCTCCGCCTGTTTAATGTGTTCGTACGCCTGCCTGAGTTCGGGATATTCCGCGGCTTTATCGATCGTCAGCTCCTGCTTGGCGTTCTTGCCAATCGGGTAGATGAAATATTCATCATCTCTGAGAACCAATCCGCCGGTTTGATGGATATAAACCAATTCACCCCCGTCGAAAGGCGATCCGGGCCTGAAGTATTCGGTCGACTTTCTACGCTTGTCATAAATCATCAGCTCTTCGGTTC
>CBDTZI010000494.1:0-2508 GCA_965364865.1 uncultured bacterium
TAGCGCCGCGAACATACCCGCTGGCCCAAACCCGATCACGACCGGTCGATGTTCAAGCGGTTCACTTCCGGGGGTGGGGGTGGGTCGTGACTGTGGTTCGATCCACGAAATTTTATTTTTGGGATATCGTTTTAATCTCGATTGCTGTTTCGCGACGGGCTCATCCAGCGCCACTTCCACCTGATAGGAAAACCGGATATTATCCATACGGGCGTCCAGGCTTCTGCGGACGATGGCGTAGCTGCGGATTGCCTCTTCGGACACGCGCAGGCTATAGGCCACCCGTGTTCGGATCAGATCTTCCGATTCATTCAGATCCAATAAAATGTTGCGGACTAAAAAAGGCATGTGCGAAATTGTAAACCATCGGAGTTGCCGCTTCAATGTCTGCGGAATTATTTTTTGCGAACCCTGCACGGTGCGGGAAACATTCGACACTCACCACACAATCCTTTACACTGAATTTCTCGGGTGTTTTGAACCTGCTTGTGCCTCAGGATAACGATTTCAGTTTTTGAAAATGAGAGTAAGATTGATGAAGAGATCCAAATTAGTCCATGTGTCCAATCGATTCCGTTTCGTATTATTGATTTTTGTGTTGACCTTTACGGTTCAAGCCCAGGCGGAATTTTCGACGCCCGTAGCGATTACCAACGTGAAAATTGTAAACGGTCGGGGTGCGATGATCGAATCCGGCATCATTGTCATCGACCAGGGTCGATTTGTTGAAGTGGGTGTGGGAGTGAACATCCCTTCACACTCACAAATCATCGACGCCACAGGACTCATCGCCTATCCGGGTTTTATTGATGCCCATTCCCATCTGGGGATCGCCGATCAGAAGCGCAGTGAAAAAGAAAGGGTGTTGACCGAAGATGAAAATCCCGATCATCGACAACACCCGCTACCGGCTACGCGATTTGCAAACCGACGAGGACTCAAACCACAATATCGTGCACTGGATTTGTATGTGCCCGACGAAAAAGCGCTCAACGCTCATCGCAATCTCGGATTTACGGCTGCGCTGATTGCTCCGCGTGATGAGTTGTTGTCCGGCTCCAGTGATTTGTTGGATTTATCGGGTAACCCCATCAGGCGATCCGTGTTCATTGAAAACGTGGCTCAACACGCTTCGTTCAAGATCACTGAGGAAGGAAAATATCCGCGATCTTTGCTGGGGATTTTCGCACAGTTCAGACAGTTTTTTCTGGATGCTTCACGCCACGCCCGGTTGAAAAAATTTCAACTTCGCCATCCTAACCACACGCACGATGTACCCACGGATAAGGCATTGGAATCTGTGCAAAATTTGTTGGGAAGGCGGCAAAAGCTTATTTTTGAAGCCAATACCGAAAACGAAATCCGCCGTGCGATCAAGATTGCTCAGGAATTTAAACTGGATGTCGTCATCAGCGGAGCGAAGGAGGCGTTTAAGGTCGTTGATTTATTAAAGGAGAATAACATTTCCCTGATCGTCAGTCTGAAATTTCCCCAGGAACCAGACTATGGCAAGAAAAAAAAGCCGGAGGGGAAAAAAGAAAAAGCGGAAATAGAGAAACCATCTGCGAACAAAGAAGTTAAGAAAAAAGATAAGAAAATTTACGAGCCGCTTAAGCTGCGCAAAGAACGTCGCCGATTGTGGGATGAGAAACTCGATAATGTGATTCGGTTACACGAAGCCGGAATTCCTTTCGCATTTCGGACCCGTGATTTCAAAGATACGAAAGAGTTTTTCAAAAATCTTCGCAGGGTGATCAAACGTGGTCTGCCCGAGCAAGCTGCGATTAACGCGATCAGTGAAACAGCCGCTACACTTTTGGGTATGCCCAACAAACTCGGAAAAATAGAGCAGGGGCGAATCGCCAACCTCACCCTGGTCTCCAAACCGATTTCGGATGAAAAATCCAAAGTCAAATACCTTTTTATACAAGGCAAGAAAATCGAACCCGATGCAGATTCAAAAAAGAATAACAAAAGAAAAGGTCATGGATCGCGCGGAAGCAAAAACAACGAAGAGTCATCCGACCCGCAGAGTGACGTAGATGAAGCGATAGAAGACGTGGTGGCTGAGTCCGTGAATGCAGAGAAAAATGCTCCCACATGGGAAGTCGAGATCAAAGCCGATCGCAAACCTGCAACCGTGACCCAGGGTAGCGTGATCATTCAAAACGCGACCATTATACCGGTATCGTCGCCCGCGCTTCAAAACGCATCCATTTTAATTCGCGACGGTCGTATCGAAGCCATCGGTCAAAACGTGGCAGCCCCTGCCGGAGTGACCGTGATTGACGGTACCAGTCGGTTTATAATTCCTGGTTTTGTAGATGCTCATTCCCATCTGGGGGTCAGCGCCGTGAACGAAGGGCCGCTGGCGATCAGCGCGGAAGTGCGAATCGCGGATGTCATCAATCCCGACCATGTTGGCATCTATCGTGCTGCGGCGGGAGGAACCACCACTCATCACGTCATGCACGGCAGCGCCAATCCCATCGGTGGTCAAAACATCAT
>CBDTZI010000495.1:0-2497 GCA_965364865.1 uncultured bacterium
TCGACATCTGCCCGGCTGTGGGCATTGGCCCGGTAAGTTCACCACGAAGCCTCATGCGCGAAGGCTCGTCGTCGCGATAATCCACCACCACCGTTTCAGCCGTTGGATAACCCGCAGCGGGAATATGCCCAAATCGATAACGGACAGGTGTCGTACTGCGAACCTCGATCATTTTCGACTCTGTTGTCGAAAGTTTTTTCGAAGTTTTGGATGTCAAACTGGATTTTGATTTGTGACGCGTTCCGGGCGAAGCCGGGTCGGCATGAACCGTTCCCCAAGCCATCCACAAAGACAGGATACCCGCCAACATGAAGCACGAATAAGCTTTGATATGAAACATCGCTTGTTTTTCCTCAAGTCCATAGACCTATGGAATCAACTACAATGTAATCTTATCAACCGCTTGATGAGCCTGGTAAAAGCTATAGAAATGTCCCAGACCGTTCGCATCAGCATAGCCGACAAGACACTCGCTAACCATTGCAATTTAATCGATCGGCCTGAAAAAAACAAGATTATTTTCATCATTTACCAATTTTAATACAGGTACTCAACCTTAAATAACATTTAGGCATCCAAGGTTTATCAATCTACCAAAATCATCACACAATGGGTCATTGTAACAAGTACAAAAATCGGCAACTGCCCCGCCCTATTTCTAACCGCCATTTATTCCGATAAACTGATCTAAGAGGGATGTTGACGAAAATACGATTTGAACTGGAACATGGCACATGGTCAAAAAAACATTATCCATCATTACGATCATAATTGTTGTCACCTTCTCGCCGAGTTGCAACCCATCTTCAAACTCGCAACAACAAGTGACGCATTTACCTGAAAAAACCAAGGTGATACTCATCACGCTGGATACCACGCGGGCAGATCGTATTGGCTGTTATGGGTACGACCTCGCCTCGACTCCCACCCTGGATATGCTCGCCCAACGTGGGTTACTATTTGAGAGAGCCTACACTCCAGTACCGCTTACACTCCCTTCGCACGCCTCTATTCTCACAGGACGCTATCCTCGTGAACACGGCATACGCGTGAATGGCCGTAACACTTTAAACGCACAAAGCACTACACTTGCCTCACATTTCAAAAAGCATGGTTACAGCACCGGCGCATTCATCGGCGCTTGGGTCCTGAACTCATCCTTTGGCCTCAACCAGGGTTTTGACTTCTATAGTGAAAACTTTGGCACCTTAAAAAACAGCAGTTCTAACGAAGTTCAACGAAGAGCTGACAGCGTGACCGATGATGCATTGTTATGGCTTTCCAAAAACATAGACAAATCATTTTTTGCGTGGATTCATTATTTCGATCCGCATGATCCCTATGAGCCGCCTGATCCTTTTCGCAAGCAACATCTCGACCCTTACGACGGCGAGATCGCCTATATGGACTCGCAATTGAAGCGAGTGATTGATTATCTCAAGTCTAAGGATCAGTTTGATCGAACACTGATCGTCATAGCAGGTGATCACGGAGAATCGTTCGGCGAACACGGCGAGGATGGACACGCCGTATTCTTGTATCAGACCAACCTGCACGTTCCGCTGATCATCAGCCACCCGACTTTCCATAGCCCGCGTCGAGTGTCATCCGTCGTATCAACGGTTGACCTCTTTCCCACAATACTAACTTTAATGGGATGGGATGCTCCGGAGAATTTGCTGTCAAGATCACTGGCTAGCTCGTTTAAAAACGAAGATTTACCCGTGGTCGCAAGCTATAGCGAAAATCATCATCCCTACAGATCTTTTGGCTGGGCTGAGCAACGCGCCCTAATCACGAAACGATGGAAATACATCTCCTCTACTATTCCGGAGTTGTATGATTTGGCAAACGACCCCGTTGAAAACCAAAATGTAATCAAAGAATTTCCACAATTGGCTCAACAGATGCGCGAAACACTTTCTATCCTGTACGACAAAATGAAACCGGGCATAGCCAAGTCCGTCACACTCAACGATGAAGCCCGACGAAAACTGGAATCTCTGGGATATCTCTCGGGTGGATCAAAAACGGTTTCAAAAGAATTTCTCACGCCCCATCTTCGTGACCCGAAAGAGTTGATGGCTGTTTACAAAGCGGTACATGAAGGACGAAAGATTTTACAAAACGGAGAAACAGAAAAAGCCATTTCAGTTTTTCAGCAAGCGGCCCAAACCAGCCCGGAATCGATGAGTATTCAATTTATTTTGGGGTTCGCCTATCAGCAAGCCGGACAACATCATGAGGCCATTCAAACTCTACAGATTGCCACAAAAATAGACCCTGAATATACCGCTCCTTTGAATATGATCGCAGAATCGTATGCAAACCTCGGACAATTAGATAACGCGGAAAAACACTATCGCGCGTCGCTGGCGATCAACAATAATGACGCGAAAGTCCATGTTTCATTGGCTAGAATTCTTAGACGAATGGGTAAACTCAATGAAGCAGATCGGAAGAGCGTCGTGTAGGGAAAGAGTGTAGATCTCGGTGG
>CBDTZI010000496.1:0-2483 GCA_965364865.1 uncultured bacterium
GTATGAGGATTCTCAGGTGCAGAGTGAAACGCAAATGTCTCTTTATCACAGTGCACTGACTTGGTTAATCACCAAATATCCTCAAGAAGAGGAAACAAATCAGTGGCGGTTTTATTACGCACAGCTTCTGGATGTGATGGAACACTACGATGAAGCTGCGCTGCAGTATTCCATGGTGCCGATGGGTCAGGATCGCGATCTGGAAAGTCTTTTTCTTCGTATTCGTGCGATGGCTAAGTCCATCTTAAAAAACGCGGAAATCTATCCGAATGAAACCTTGATCTTACGGCAACAGGCGGACGATTTCTTTTTAGCGTACAGAAGATTTGTCGAAAACATGCGATTGATCGCGGGGGATGAGCTGGACGCTTCACGAGAATTAACGCTACGAAATTTTTCAGCCCGTGGAAAATTATTGGCTGCGGAAATTTCAGGCCTGTCGCAGATTGATCGTGCCGTGTTGGGCTTGGAAATATTAAAAGAATTTGAAACCGAATTGAGCGGCCAGCGATCGCTTTTCGGGCGCCTCTGGCGGTTGCGGTTGCTGGCGTATGAAAAGCTCGACCGCATGGACGACGCCAGGCGGGCCATCCCGCAGTACGTTGAGGCGGATCCCGAAAATGCAGGCGCGACGTTGCAATCGCTTTATGTTCAACTGTCCAAAGAGGTTGAGCGTGCGTATCTTAAACAACACGCACCGGCGAATTCACGTCAGGCGGATCTGGCGTTGATTTTGGCACAGCATATCCATCAGTGGGCGAATCAAAATCCAGCGGCCAATCAATTTGAAGATGATCGTGCGTTGTTAGTGCAGTTGGCCGAAGCCAATTTGTATGCAGGTCGCTATGAAGCGGCGAAGCAATTGTTTGAGCAGTGTGAAGTGCCACAAAGCAGAATATCCCTGCCGAAATCGCTGGTAGATTTACGCATCTTACGCGGGTATGCGGAATCGCACTATAAATTGAACCATTTTGAACGGGCACTCCCGGTGTTCAATTTGCTGGCTATGCGGTTACCTCCCACGGATTCGATGCGCTGGCGATCGTTGTGGCACGATCTACAATGTCGTACGCAACTTCATGAGTCACCCAAAGGCATCATCCAGGTGATTCAGCAACAAAAGTTTTTGTATCCCGACCTTGGCGGCCCACCCTATGCGTCTGACCTGGTCAAACTGCTGCGTGAAAACCAGAGACGTCGCGATGAAAAATGAATGAATTGGTAAAGTTTGACCCGATACGGTCGCTTGCGTAGACTTCATTTCGGTCAAAAAGGAGTAACGCTACATGTATCGCGCGGATCAATTGGATGTTGATCGAGCCTGTCTTTTGGTGATCGATTTGCAGGAAAAACTGTTGCCGCTGATTGCCAGCCACGAACGGATCGTGCAGTCCTCGATCAAACTCATTGAGGGAGTTTGTATTTTCGGCTTACCCGTGATCGTCACCGAGCAATACCCCAAGGGGATTGGTTCAACGGATCAATCGATACGCGCGGCGCTCGAAAAATCCCATGCCACCATTCTCGAAAAGCCGACGTTCAGCGCCTGGGCACATCCGCCAGTCGTTGATGTACTTCTGGAAATCGATCGGCCACAGGTCATTGTGTTGGGGATCGAAGCCCACGTTTGTGTTCAGCAGACGGTTTTGGATCTCTTATCTCGCGATTATGATGTTTTTGTATGTGCAGATGCGGTCGGTTCGCGCGGACGTATGGATTATGACCGATCGTTGGATCGAATGCGTCAGGGTGGTGCGTTGATTACGACGGTGGAGAGTGTGTTGTTTGAATTGTGCAACCGTTGTGATACGCCTCAGTTCAAAACCATGATCGAAGTGATCAAAGCCTACCCGCCGGCTGATGGAGTTTAAGGAACGAATAACGATGAGCTGGGACGAAGAATACGCCGACGAAGAATGGGTGGACGACGAGGATGAGGATGGCGTTGACGATATTCTTCTCTGTCCCAACTGTCGCGAGGACGTTCACGAAGATACGCAGCAGTGTCCGCACTGCGGAGATTGGATTACGCCCGTTTACCCTTCTGAGGCTGCAAAACAGTGGATCTGGAAAGTCGTCGTGTTGCTGATCCTTCTCTCTTTTCTGATGATGATTGCGTTTTAATCTGCAACATATCCATGTGAGAAACGAGAACCGCAAGTCATGCCCAAGTCATCCCCTACGATTGTTGACCTGAACATATTTTGTCCGGAATGTGATTACAATCTGTCCGGTACGATGGGTGATCGCTGTACTTCTTGCGGCTGGGAAATCGATGTGGATGTGCTGGCCGCCTACACCGCGGAAAAACCAATCATTCGTAGAATCGCTTCAATTATCACATCTGCGGTGCTGGGACTGGGAACGATTGCGATCACGGCTTCATTGGTGATGAACGCCACCCCATTGTCTCTGGTGGACTGGATCGCGGTTTTGGGTGTGTTGTTGGCTTCAGTGGGACATTTAACCCTGGCGGGTTTGTC
>CBDTZI010000497.1:0-2460 GCA_965364865.1 uncultured bacterium
ACGGTGTGACCATGGGCGGCGCATTTTTTGGCGAGTCGATGTTCCATCACATCACCGACGCGTCGAAAGTGGCGTTGGCAGCGTTGGTGGATCGCATGAAACAACGCGGGTTTACGCTTTTGGATGTTCAGTTTATAACAGATCATCTTCGGCGTTTGGGTGCGATCGAAATACCACGCGAGCAATACGAAGACTTGTTACACAAAGCCATCAAGCGGCATTGCCAATTTGATGATGATCAAAATGATAATACACCCGCTTCGAATGGAATCGAAGTTTGATGAACAGGATCACGGATGAAGTCGCCCACCCTTGATAT
This sequence comes from uncultured bacterium, assembly GCA_965364865.1. Classification (GTDB taxonomy): domain Bacteria; phylum Planctomycetota; class Phycisphaerae; order UBA1845; family UBA1845; genus CBDTZI01. The sequence goes on from CBDTZI010000497.1 coordinate 320, forward strand.
AACAAACAGCCAACCTCAAACCCAAACGCAAAATTCTTCAACGCCGAGTGTCGGTAACGAGATGTTTTTACACAACATTCGTGCGCTGTGGCGATGTGACGCTTCACTGGCGATGCGAGTAGACGCGGTTCACGACCACGAACGACTTCCCCTGGAACAAACGCGCAGCGGTGCGTGGACTACCAAGATGGCCTCCGAAACGGGGCAGGATTTATATCTGCACAGCCGGTACGACCCGGAAGCGGAGGCGAAAAAACTGGCTGCCACCGTGGCGATCGAAGACAAGTATTGTTTTGTGGTTTCCGGTTTGGGGCTGGGTTATCATGTGTTGGCGCTGCATGAGCGATTGAAAGGGGACGTGATCGTGATCTGCGTCGAGCCTTCGATGGAGCTGATCGCGACCGCTATGAGCTGTCTCGATTTTACCGCGCTGATTGAGTCACGGCGTTTTGTCATCTTGTCCGAGTCGGACAAGTCCCGACTTCACGAGCGATTGCAACCTTACAACGCGTTGATTATGCTCGGTGCGGAATTTATATCCCATCCGCCGTCGCTGCGTGTCGCGAGTCGCCTACATAGTGAAATTACACAAACCCTGTCCGAATTTTTTACCTACACGCGCATGACGTTGATGACGTTGGTGTCGAATGCGAAGATCACTTGTCAAAACATCGCGATGAATTTCTGTCATTATGTTTCGACACCGCCGATTGATCTATTGAAGGATCGATTCGCGGGCAACCCGGGTATCGTGATCTCAGCTGGCCCGTCGTTGTCGCGCAGCATGGATCAACTTGAAGCGCTCAAAGGCAAAGCCGTGATGGTCGCAGTACAAACCGCGTTGAAACCGCTTATGAAACGCGGCATCGTTCCCGATTTTGTCACCAGCCTCGACTTTCACGAAATGTCGACCAAGTTTTTCGACGGTGTGGAGGGGTTGGATCAGGTGCATCTGGTGGCGGAACCCAAAGCGACGTGGCATGTGCTCGATCAATATCCGGGTCCGATTTCACTTTTGGATAACAGTTGGGCGCGCATGGTGATTGGTGAACAGCTCGGGGCACGCGGCGGCCTCAAAGCGGGTGCGACTGTCGCGCATTTGGCGTATTACCTGGCGGCGTATATGGGATGCAATCCAATTATTTTTGTCGGTCAGGACTTGGCGTATACCGGTCATGTGTTTTATGTGCCCGGCGTGGAAATACACCAGGCGTGGCGCGGCGAACTGAACCGCTTTCAGACGATGGAACAAAAAGAGTGGGATCGAATCGCGCGGAACAGACCAATCCTGCGACGCGTGAAAGGTCAGGATGGCCACGATCTGTATACCGACGAGCTGCTCTTTACCTATCTCGAACAATTTGAAAAAGACATCGTCGAATTTCCCGGTGAGGTGATCAACGCCAGCGAAGGCGGCGCCAACATTCGCTGCACGACGCCGATGGCATTGGCAGACGCGATTGAACAACATTGCGGTCAATTGATTGATGCGGAGCGATTCGCTTATCGACAAACGACCAACTGGCGTGATACATCAAGACTAACCGCTACGCAGTTTGAACTCGAACGGCGTATCGCAGAGATCGACGACGTCGAATCCAATTGTAATCATATTCTCGATCTGTTGGATGAACTGAAAGAATTAATCAACGATCCGATACGGTTTAATCAGCGATTGATGCGCGTAGACGAACTGCGCACCAAGGTGCAGCACGAAAGCCTGGCCTATCGCATTGTCAATAGCGCGACGCAGCTGGCGGAGCTTCGGCGGTTTTCCGCTGATCGCAAAATTACGACGCAGGAACTTAACGACGCCCAGCGTGCGAAACAACAAATCGAAAGAGACAAAGCCTTCGTCGGCGGTGTGCGCGACGGAGCCATCGAAGTGAATCCCATTTTGAAGGAATCGCTGGAACGGGTTACGGAGATGATAAACCATCAATCATGAACGTCATCGCCACACTACAAATCGATCTGGAAACCACTCCGCTGGGAACGAAGAGCCGACTCACGCAAGAGTTGGGCGGGAAGACCATTTTGCGCAGGACCATCGAACGTGTGGAGCGTGCGAACAATCTTAATGCGATCTATGTGCTGAGTCCCGTAGATCAGATGGATCAATGTCAGCAACTTCTCGAAGG
>CBDTZI010000498.1:0-2453 GCA_965364865.1 uncultured bacterium
GCGGGCGAAAAATTAGGATATTTACCGGGTGACTTGCAAGCCAAGGTGAATCCCTATTTGCGACCGTTGTTTGACGCGATGCATGACATGATGGCGTTTGAGCAGTTGCAACGATTTATTCAAAACGATGTGATCGAAGTGGTTCCGCTGGCATTCATGCGCGGTCGCACGTTAAACAACGCAGCCATCATTTTGGACGAAGCACAAAATTCGACCGTGTCGCAGATGCTGATGTTTTTGACCCGGCTGGGCAATCACAGCAAGATGATCGTGACCGGAGACGACAGTCAAAGCGATCTGGAAAAGAGTGAAAAAAGTGGGTTTGTCGATGCGATCTCTCGATTGGAAGGGATTTCAGGAATCGCGACCATCCGTTTAACCCAGCAGGATATTGTTCGTCATCCGTTGGTACAGCGGGTCGTGGAGGCCTATAAATCCAAATAGAAAGTCCCATAAATGGATGCGTCCCATAATCTCACCTGAGATGAAACCGCAAGAGACAGACGAAAAATTGCAGATCATCGGCAACTTGGACCCTGAAACGACGATAAAACAGAGATAGACCCAATACTATGTTTGGCTGGACATCAAAAGCGAAAATCAGACGTAAGCAAGTTCGTGAAAAACGGGCGAAGCATACGGGGGATGTGCGCTCTCGCAGCTTTTCGTTTTTGGTTTCCTGGCCCGTCATTGCGACGGTGGTGTTGATCGCGGCGACTTCGTTGATGGCCTTGATGTCGGATTCGTCGATCGAGTATGTGATTGGCCAACGTCTGGATCAACCCATCTATTCGCGTGTGGATTTTCAGGTTCCCGATCCCGAACGAACCGCGGCGGCTCGACAGGCCGCCCGCGCTCAAACCCCAAGTTATTACAAATTTAATCCTTCGGCGATCACCTATGATCGTGTTCGTGCGGATCTGATTCGCTTTTATCAGGCGGCTGCGGATTCAGAATCGTTTGAAAATTTTGAGGATGCAACTAAAACCGTAAAAATTCCTGTTCAACGTAAAGCGTATAAACGTTTGCGCACATTGGCGCAGTTGCCGGAGGATGGTGGCCGGGCGTTGATTCATAAGTGGATTGAAGAACTCCCGCTGGACGAGCAGTATGTGGTGAAAGGGTTGATGCATGAGTCGCGCGACCCACTCAGTACCACGGAATACGTCTTACTGGAAACGCCCAATGCTGCCGGGGTGATGAAAATCGAACGCGTGTCTCATTTTGAATTGATCCGCCATGGCAATAAAAAAGCGATGCGTCGTTCGGCAGCTGAAGTTGCGAGAGAACTACCCGCATCGGAACTGCATTCGATTCTGCAACCGATCGTGTTGTCCGCGTTTAATGAGCAGCCCACGATCGTAAACGATCAAGAGCGTACGGTGGAGGCGATGCGTGACGCCGCCTCGAAAACACCCGATGCGATGACGACGTATGAACGGGGTAAACCTTATATCCTTCCGGGGATTTTAGGGCCTAAAGAATACGACCTATTGCAGGCCCACCAGCAATCGTATCTTGCTTTCATGGATCAGGATATTCTGGAGGCCCATGCATTGCGTCGCGAACGATTGTTGCAGCGTAGCGGGCTGGTCATTCTGATTGCGATATTGTCCATTGCGTTGATGGTGTATACGCAAATGCATCATCCCTTTATTTTCGCGATGCGAAGACGGACACTGACCATGGTTTCGGTAGTGTTGGCTACGTTGGCTGCGTCAATCTTTTTGAACATCAAGTGGCCCCACATTCCCGAGCTGGTGGTGGCGCCCTGTCTGTTTACCGCCAGTGTTTTTGCCATCGTCTATCCAAGAAATTACGCCATCGGTGCGATGAGTATTATCGCCTTGTTGGTGACAACAGCATTGCACGGTCAACTGGTATTTTTGTTGATGCTCGGCTGCGGCGTGGTGGTGGCTGCCTATCAGATGGATGAGATTCGTACCCGTACGAAACTGATTTCATCGGGTTTGATTACCGCGGTTGCGATTATCATTGCTTCGGCTTCCGGGGGATTGTTGCAGGGGCAGGCCCTGGAATATATCTATCCCCATGTTTTAGCCGCTGGCGGTTGTGCTTTGCTGGCGTCGTTTATCGTTTCTGGCATGTTGCCTTTTGTCGAACGTTTTTTCCACATCGCGACTTCGCTCACGCTGTTGGAATGGCGTGATCCCACCCGACCGCTATTGCAATTGTTAGCCCGTGAAGCACCCGGAACCTATAACCACAGTCTGGTGTTGGGTACCTTGGCAGAGGCTGCATGTGAACGGATCGGGGCCAACGGTTTGTTGGCGCAGGTCGGCGCGTTGTATCACGACATCGGTAAGATTCACAAAGCCGACTATTTCGCGGAAAACCAGACCGGCCCTACGTCGCGTCACGATAATTTAGCGCCCACGATGAGTTTGTTAATTATCATGGGACATGTGAAAGACGGGATTGAAATGGCTCGC
>CBDTZI010000499.1:0-2452 GCA_965364865.1 uncultured bacterium
CGATCTTATGGTTGTTGTCGCGCAAAGAAAAATCTGTGCTGCGAATTTTTGATCCGCTGATCGCCAGTCGAAAACGCTCCGCCAGAATGTCCAGCGAATCATCATCACGGCCAAAAATGCGTAACGTAACGGGTCGACCCGCCGTCGTGCGATCGATAATTTTTATCGACTCGATGGAACCCAGCTTCGAGAAATCCTTGTACCGTTCGATCAGTCTGGAATAAATTTTTCGTTTCGTAAATTCCACCGGCCCCCATCGGTAATAGTTTTTGGGTGCGATTTTACATTCGGTACACGAAACCTGGCCATGCAGCGGTTCAATATCGCTGTCCACGCCGAAGATGGCTGCCGATTGTGACAACCCGCCACAAGCGGCAGAAAAATAGGCACAAAACAATCGATCTTCACCACCCACCTTCCACGTCAACACCATGCCCCGTGTGTATCGAGTGGCTTCATCCGCTTTTTGGCCTACGGAATCCGTACGAATCCCCTTGTACACCTGCGAACCCTGGGTCGCCGACACATCGTACTTTGCGTTTTGCCGACGGAGCATCTGATACAACACATACGTCCGCGAAACGATGGCCTGCACACGAAACGCCTCCCGCTCAAACGTGGGCCAAACTTCGTTGGCTACGACGCAGGACACATAAGGCTCAACGGAAATATGGTTGATGATATCCATCCCGGTTTTTTTATCGAGTTGAATTTGAAATGTACCCGCAAAAATTCGCTCATCGTCCCATTGCCCCTTACGAAATCGAGAAAAAATCAGCTTATCGTGTTGTGTACTTTTGATTGTGATCGATGACGTTTTATACGGAACGTCGTTGATATGTATTCTCTGATTTTGGGACTGCGCGATTTCGACAACCGCATCCGCCGGGTAGGTGCAGATTTTTTTATTTTGATCGTCGTAGATTTGAACGGGTCGCGTGGCACGAATCCGAACACGATGGATGTTGTTCGCCAGTAATACGCGAACGTTTCGAAGGGACGACACTTCATCGGATGGAGGGTGCATTGAATTCTTCGTTACGTCCATCCGCGAAACGGATAACGCCGAGGAAGCACCGGCGGTCAACGCGATCATCACAAGGATGATCCAACGTCCTAGCGGGAGGATTCGTGCAGAATACAACATGAATGCAACCCTCTTTTCAATAGACCCGGCGGGATGGATTCGATCAACATGGTCGAACCCATCATAGATGCACACACTCACATCACAACACTTTGTATTACGTAGCAATTCGTGTTATTGATTCCGCGTGAGTCCGTCTACACCCATGAGACTGTTGCAAGCTGGCGGACGAAAGATTTATCGAAGCGACAGACCAAAGAGCGTAAGCTGTTTTTTGATCTCGATCAGTGAGGTCGTACCAAAATTTTTGATCTTCATCAGCTCGAGTTCGCTGTGAGCACAAAGCTCGCCCAGCGTCGTGGAACCCAATCGTTGCAGTGCTTTTCGCGATCGAACCGACAGTTCCAGTTCGGCGATGGGGCGTCTTAAATGAACCGAAACATCATCGGGAATGTCTTCGAGTGCGGAGGTCGGCAGGGGAGATTCGCTGGCCTGCAGCAACTGACCCAGCGATAAATTTTTCTGATCGAGCATCGCCTTAATTTCGTTTAGGGAGGTTTCCCCGAAATTCTTGTAGGAAAGCAATTCCACTTCACCAATATTCAACAGATCGCGCAGCGTTCTGACGTTCATCTGACGCAGACAGTTGCGGCTTCGCACGCTCAACTCAAAATCGCTGACGGGGGTATCCAGAATCGCATCACGTTTTTCGCGATCCCGATGGGATTTTTCATCGAAATACATCCCGTATGAACTCTGCACCGACTGCAGCAACTGCTTCGCTCGACCATGAGTAGGATGCTCGTCCAAAATGCTGTTGAGAATCGCTTCCGCCTTGGGTAGTTGACCTCGCTCTTCACACATCACAGCCAAATTAATCATCGCACTGATCGGAGCTGGCGTCTTCGCCACACAGGTTTCAAAAAGCGCAACTGCTGAATCTTCATCGCCCCATTGATCGTAGAGCATCGCCGCACGAAAAGACGCACCCAGATGTTCCGGGTCATCATTCAACACCTGTTCATACGATTCGAGGGCATGTTCACGATCATAACGCAGTTCGTATACATACCCCTTCAAGAATTTAATTTCACAACGATTGTCTTCTGATTCTAAAAGGGTAGCCAGCGCCTGTTCCGCGTTGTCTATTTGTCCATTTTGTAACTGCTGAGCAATCGAATCGAGTGTTGCTGTCATATTTTTTGTTTCCCGATGGATCAATATTGGATGTTCTACAATTTTACGATCGGCCCGCTTCGTCAGGCCTCTGCACATCAACCGCCAACGATCTTCCAAAGGTCTGTTGCCGAAATCGGATGTGATCGCGGCATTGGCGAACATGAGAGTGTAAATTGTTCTCCCGCC
>CBDTZI010000500.1:0-2418 GCA_965364865.1 uncultured bacterium
ATCGTTCACTGCTCGTCGTCACCGAGTCGATATGTTTTTCGACCGCCATAAACTGATTCATCGCCGCTTCTGAAGTGCCCGTCATACGATCGGCTTTAGCCAGTGCACGTGCAAGCCGCTGCAACAGTGTTTCTCCCGAGGCAAACAGCGACTCAATATCCCCCGCCAGTCCCCCATGACGACCATTCGTGGAATGACCAAAATCCGAGCTGATTCCCGATGAAGGCTGTTGATCCGGTTCTCGAATCGTTTCCGGTGTCAAAGAGGGTTCACCATCCGAAGGGGTCGGCGACTGAAACGTACGACGAATCGCCGTTCGGCCATCGGTCGTTTTGTACAACGGGAGACCCGCTTCTACCTGCCTCGAAGACTGCAATCCAAGCTCCTGAGCCGGTTTTGATCGTGGCTGAGCGACATTGGATCGGGTGACCTCAAGCACGGTCTGAGGGGTGATACGCGTCTCCTCGGATCCGTACGCAGCCAGCATCACCGCATTGCAGTAATGATTAATCAACCGAGGCACGCCGCCAGACGCATCATGGATCAGGGCGATCGAGTCTTTATCAAAAATCTCAGCATTCCCCACACCGGCAACGATCAGCCGGTGAAGAATATAACCTTCCGTCTGAGAAGGAGTGAGATTACGGATGGTGCGGGCGTTGACCAGTTGTTGACGTAGGCGATCGTGGGCCGATTCATCGATCAAAGAACAGAATCGAGGCTGTGCGACGAGCACGATGCTCAACAATTGGCCGTCCGGGCCCTGCATATCGGTTAAGGTCGCCAGTTGCGATAAATTTTCGGGGGTTAGATTCTCCGCCTGATCGATAATCAGAATCCAGCGGTTTTCCACTTTGGTATTACGTTGCAGATGTCGTCCGAGACGGAGGATGCGGTCCTGTTGGCTCTCCGATTCGGAAATCGTCATGCCGAACCCCTTACAACTCTCTCGCACAAGGTCCATTTTGTGATCGGCATGGAACTTGATCACCAGCGCGTGATCGGTTTGATGAAATCTCAATAGCAGCGTCCGCACCAATTGGCTCTTCCCCGTCCCGGATTCACCGAGAACCAGAGCGAATTTCTGGCCGTAACGAACCTCGTATTCGACCGCGGCGAGGGTTTCCTCGTATTCGGAGGTGATGAAGGTGAATTGTGTGTCGACTCGGCTCTCGAAGGGCCGGCATCGCATGCCAAAGAAGTTGCAGTACATATCTCAATACCTCTAATGTTCATCCGAGTCGGGAACATCAAACTCCCGAAGAATGATCGGCCTACCGGTCACTTTCAGCGGACGTGATCGCGCGCAGCACCATCCAACGTCCCAATAGAATCATCGGCCCTCAGACACACAGGCTACAGTTATCGGGCACGCAAGAAATGCTATGACTATACAATGGGGTGGATACGCATTATCAAAGCTGATATGTGGGGTGGAGTCATACCGCATCAGAGAAAAAACTACCGTGAATCCGTTTGGGTTTGACTTGGGATTGGATGGATGTAGTACTGTTTACGAGCTACGGCCACGATGGACAATCGATGATCGAATCGCCATGCCAGCCTGTAAAAGTATCAGCCCCATTGAGCATATCAATGACACCCAACACGTCTGCGGGTTGACAGGAACCGCTGCGATCCGCGTCACACTGCCAGATCGACAGGGACGGGCTGTTAAGGTGATCGATCATAGATTGAACATCACCCGCATCTGAAATTCTGTCCGCGTTCACGTCTACGGGCATCGCTCCAATACAAACGTTCTCGTTCAGATCAGCCCTGGCTAAACCCATACACACCCAGAGCCCCGGACGCAACGGCGGCGAAAACGTTAAGCGAAGCGTTTGATTACCGAGATCGGTCACATCTTTAATTGACGGAAAACCGACACCACCCTCAAAACGGATCGCAAAATCCTCAGCCGTATAGGAAGAATATTCGCAAAATCCAATAAATGTAAGGTCGATTGAATCCCAGCTCAGTTTGGTTGCGAAATCATTTGAAGACCAGGGATAGCGAGCATCAATAGCACAATTGGGTGGATCGCTTTCGATGAGACAGGATTCTACTTTGCATTGATATGGACTTACCATATTTATCGTTAACGCACTTGAAGTTGCTTCAACGGGTAGACCATTGCAGCTTTCGACGAAAGTAGCGTCTAGTTCTTGCCTTGCTCGAACGTTAAAAGTTCCACTGGCACCAGGGCCGGCTTCAAGGATCAATGTTCCGGCGTATCTACGCTCACCTGCATCTTGAATACAAGTAGAAAAAGCCAAGCCACCGTAGGTATAATCGCAAAAATGATAAACCGCGACGCCCTTAAATTGTGGCCGCATGCCATACAAAATGAAATTCTCATTATCGATACATGTGCCACCGCTACAGTCGTCATCTACAAAACACAAATCACCGGCA
>CBDTZI010000501.1:0-2406 GCA_965364865.1 uncultured bacterium
CATCCACCCGTGACCACATCTGATCAATATCATTTTTCGTGGTGGGTAGAAAATCTCCCAGATCATACGAGCCATCCTCCGCCGGCATCATGGCATCGATAATGAACTGCATGTTGCCCTTGTAGTTTTCCGCGCGACCCTTGAATCGCAGGAATCCCCCTTCGGGCATGGATTCAAACATCTTCTCGGTCGCCTGCCAGGCGCGGGCGAGAAGCTGACCCGTTTTATCCACTAACACCGCGTGGATATAAAGACTTCCCTGTGTGGTGGTGCGCAGGTCTTTCGCCTGGATCAGAAAAACTTCGCTATCGATTCGCTCACCGGCTTTAATTTCATTGATAAAACGACGGGCCACATCCACCTCCAATGGTTCATATACGGGATCACGGGCAACTGAAAAAACTAGAAGGTACATCTTAATTTGAATCATGAATATCAGCAAGTGAACGAGACACCATAATCCTTGATTTCAGGGCTGTGAATTGCGGATTTGGCTTTCACACAGCGGATTTCCCCGATATGATCCCTGCATCATGATCATTACCATAGACGGACCAGCTGGGTCGGGTAAATCGACCGCAGCCCGTAAATTAGCCGCCCGATTGGAAATCGCCTATCTCGATACCGGAGCCATGTATCGCGCGGTCGCCCATACCGCGTTGAGCCGTGGAATTGACATGGCTGACGTCGACGCGCTGGTGGCGATGGCGGAGCATCTCACGCTTCATCTTGATTGCGGGCCTACCCATACCCGTATTCGCGTGGATGGCCACGATGTCAGCGAAGCGATTCGATCGATGAAGGTCAGCACCATCACCTCGCAGGTGGCGAAGCACCAAAAAATCCGAACCATCTTGATCGAGCAGCAGCAACAAATCGGAGCGGAGCTTGGATCGTTGGTCACCGAGGGCCGGGATCAAGGCAGCGTTGTTTTTCCGGATGCGGATGCCAAGTTTGTATTGGAAGCTTCGGTGAAGAAACGGGCCGAGCGACGGTATCAGGAAATGAACGCCGAAGGTGAGGACGTTTCGATGAAAGAGGTGATCGAAAACATTGAGAGCCGTGACAAGGTGGATTCCAAACAGTGGGAGCCGCTGCTCAACTCAAACCAGGCCATTGTCATATACACGTCAGACATGACCATCCGCCAGGTCGTGGATGAAATGGTTGAACAGATACCGTTAATGTAATCATCAATATACACTGAGGCAAAGAAAAAGCATATTACTACAAATTTAGAATTTTTTTCTTGAAAATATATATCATATTGGTACAATAACGGTTCGACACCTCTTTAATAGGAAAATAGTACGTAGGAAGGGTTGAGATGAAACTCAGCAGCGTGATATCAGCATCGTTGGTAACGTGTATTGTCATGAGTGTGAACGGTCCACATGCGGTAGCTGATTGCAACACGAACGCGATACCTGATGAATGCGATATTAATTGCGGCGCGGTGGGTGGCGTTTGCGATGTGATAGGCTGCGGACTGAGTGACGACTGCAATAATAACGGTATACCTGATGAGTGCGACTTGTTACCGACAATCGATTTTTCCACACAGGTGCAGTACCAAACTGGAAATGGGAACACTGAAATCGTCGGCCATGCGATATTGCCAAACGGTAACAAGGTACCACTTGATTTGGATGATGATGGTGACACAGACCTTGCCACAGCCAACAGGCATGTAAATAATATTGGGGGTGTAACAGTGTATGGGAGCGTCTCAGTATTACTGAACGAAGGTGACGGTACATTTGCACCTCGGGTTGACTACGACGTCCTTGGTGACTTCCCCACTTCCATTGTAGCTGGTGACTTTAATAGTGACGGGTTCTTCGATCTTGCAGTCACGAATCGAGGCGACCAACCACCATCGATAACACATCTTTCTGTATTGTTTAACGATGGAAATGGATTGTTTCCAGTGTTGACAACATTGGAGATCGGTGGCAACCAGATTGGAGTGACCGCGGCAGACTTGGATGGTGACGGTCGACTGGATTTGGTTTCAACAGCCGGTTTTCCAGGTACCCCCGTTGTTGCCGTGGTTCGACAGGGAATTACGCCGGGAAATTTCGACTCGCCGATCATTTTTTCCAGCCCGGCATATTCCTGGTCGATTCACGTTGCAGATATCGATAACGATGGTTTACTGGACATACTCCAAACGCATGAGCTACTAGGAACCGTATCGATTCTTTGGAACAACGGGAACGTCTTTGGCTCAACCATGTTTGATCCACCTGTTCAAATTAATATCGGCGAGGAACCATTACGAGCTACGATCGTGGACCTGGACGGTGACGGATTGCTGGACATTTGTGTAGCAGATCGACCAGATGTTAACCAGGGGGTGGCCGTATTGTGGAATCTCGGCGGGAGAACATTTGCAGAGCCGCC
>CBDTZI010000502.1:0-2380 GCA_965364865.1 uncultured bacterium
TGAGATCCGTACGGACAAGAAAACACTCGCAACCATGGACTACCATCGGTACAATACTAAGAAACGTGGCTACCGCCTATACACAAGAAGTGAGAAGTTGCTGGAGGCAGATGACCCGGCGATCATCGCAATCGCAACACGTCTCAAATCCGAAACAAAAGGTCCTTACCATTTCGCTAAAGCAGCCTATGATTTCACCATCGAGCATATTACTTACACGACGCCGTCACCAGCCTGGGGTGCTTCCGCGGTTCTCAAAAAAGGTAAGGGAGACTGTGGACAGTATGCGGCGCTGTTTGTGGCGATCTGCCGTGCTGGTGGCATTCCCGCCAGACCCGTCGCGGGATGTTGGGCCAAAGGCGTCAATCAATGGCACTGTTGGGCGGAGTTTCAGCTCGCGGGTGTCGGATGGATCCCCGTTGATCCCACTGTCGGGCAGCAGAGCGCCAAGAAGCGTGACTATTACTTCGGAAATCTCGACAACAATCGCCTCGCTCTGGTCAAAGGCTACAACATGTCGTTCCGGACTAAACGGGGTAATCGAGAGCACGGGTTTCTACAACCGGGAACCTACTTCTGGTACCTCGGGCCTGGAAGCCCAGGAAGAAACGTGACAAATGAGGTCGAATTGCGTGGTGTCAGGCTGAACGCGCCCTAATTGAGAAATGGAAACGCGGACTCCACAAAACAGCGAACGTATGCACATTGTCCATCCTAAAAAATCTATCTGGTAACTACCGTTTTCGGTTTGCGAATATCGCAAGAGGATGAAAGCGGTGATTGAGGCGGCGGGATAGACTTTTTGGGATGAACACTTTGTCGATATTCTTAATTGATTTTGCGGGAATGTTTATTTCGTGAAACATTGTACACATGCTGATTATCTTCGAATTCATTGATAAGGTTGCCCTTGGAGTGATAACAGCTACTTTTTTCCAGCAAAGTTCATCTAGTGATTAGGATTTTGAATCATGGCAAAGAGGCGTGCCGCAATTCCTACGAAAGTTCTGAAAGCAGTTGAACAATTTGGGCTGCTAATGCAATCTGATAGTAAACTACCGAGCGTTGTTACATTGACTGTTGGAAAACCCATCCGCGGCTCGTGGTGGGGTCACCCGAAAGGTGATACAATTCATATGATTAACAACGAGCTCAAAGACCATCCTGATATAATTATGACCTATCTCGTGTCACAGAAGATAACATATGTCCATCGTCGTATTTGGCCAGCACTTTTTGGTGTGGCAATGTCTGAAGATCCATGGCAAAAAAAAGATATTGGATTACACGCACGCCGGATTTTTAGGTGTGTGACTCAAAAGGATTTTGTACGTTCAGATGACAAAAACATTTTTGGAAAATTGAGTACAGTTGAGCGACGCAACAGTATCAGGGAGTTAGAAAGAGGATTGGTTGTGCATAGTGTAGATACACATACTGAAAGTGGAACCCACGCAAAAACACTTCAAACATGGGAACGATGCATGATACAAAAGCGATTCCGAGGAAATCCTTTCGCGACGGATAAAGCTTATCAGAAATTCGAGCGAATAATCGAGGACTGGCAATTAGGAACAAATTTACGATCTATACTTCCATGGAAAACGTAAGTGATAAAATTAATCCGGTAATTACCGTTTTCGGTTGACAATACCGCGATAGAGTGATCCCTCCCCTCTTTTTGTAGTCAACAATCCACATCCTGATATAGCGCCCGTATAGCGCCGAAAAATATCGGGGGATTTTCACATCTTGGAGAATGCCATAATATACTATAATAGTAGGATAGAATTGACTGGGCTACCAGGATTTGAACCTGGAACCTTCTGATTCAGAGTCAGACGTGCTGCCAATTGCACCATAGCCCATCATACGCGAAACACATCAACGTCAATTGTATCTGTCCTCTTGCATGTCATTGAACCACTGTGGTGGGCGAAAGTCAAGAACGAGCCCACAGCCAGAATCGGCCCCGAATCCCATAACGGTCCTGAATTATAGTGTAAAACGCCGCCGTTGAAGCCTCAACAAACTCAGACCCCCAAAGGTCATGATCATGGATACAGCTGTACCCGCACCACAAAAATCGATGAACCCATCTGGTGGGTTGTCGATGTCACAATCGGCGATTGGCGAACCCACGCATTCGCCGCTGATGCAAACATCGAAGGTTGTACAAGCGTCGCCATCATCGCAGACGAAGGCTGCGACAGTAAAAATACATACGCCCCCGTTGCAGGTGTCAACGGTACAAATGTTGTCATCGTCGCAGTCGGCGTTATTCAGGCAGGCGTCCCAGAATGGCTGGGCGTCGCAAGGGATGTCCATGAAATCTCCTGGACTTCGATCGGACACCGAAGGAACACCCGTCAGTTCATCG
>CBDTZI010000503.1:0-2353 GCA_965364865.1 uncultured bacterium
TCCGGCGATTCGGGAACGGGTAAAGAGCTGGTCGCCTCCATGATTCATCAACATTCCTCACGCGTGGATAAACCCTTTCTTTGCCTGAACTGTGCCGCGCTCTCTGCGAATCTGCTTGAAAGTGAATTGTTTGGTCACGAACGCGGTGCGTTTACCGGCGCGGATCGAACGAGAAAAGGGCGGTTTGAACTGGCTGACGGAGGCACTTTGCTGCTGGATGAAATTTCGGAGATGGCCATCGGTTTACAGGCCAAGTTGCTCCGTGTTTTGCAGGAGGGTGAATTTGAGCGCGTGGGCAGTAGCACCACGCGACGATCCAATGTCAGAGTGATCGCCACCACGAATCGAAACCTTCAGGAGTGGGTCACGCGAAGTCGATTTCGCGAAGATTTATATTACCGACTCAATGTATTACCAATTCACATACCCCCGCTTCGAGATCGTCGTGGAGATGTCGCTGAGTTGGTGGAGTATTTTCTTAAACAGGCGTCGCTGGCTGCGGGAAGGCGAACGTTGCGTGTGGCGACTGAGGCGATGCGCTGGTTAACCAATTATTGCTGGCCGGGCAACGTTCGCGAGTTGGAAAACATTTGCCGGCGTGCGTTTACGCTTTGTCAGGGAGACGTAATCACGTCGGATTTGATCGAGCCCTGGCTCCGATCATCCACGCCGCCGGTAGAGAGTTTCGGTCCGCTGCGAGACGGAAGAATGTTGGAGGACATGGAACGTCAGTTGATCGAACGAACGCTGGCGAAATTTAATGGTCATCGCGCCAACACCGCCAAGGCGTTGGGGATGGGTGTTCGTACGCTGGGAATGAAGTTGAAACAGTGGCGTGAGGAGGCCGCCGCCCAGGAACGACCAGTCATGGTCACCGCGATGGGAGCGGCCTGACGATCTGTGGTGGCGATCGATTTGACGCGCAGAATCTACCCGACGCGCAGAAACTGCGACCGGAACAAGATCCCATAAGCGGATTATAGCATCGTGATGAAGGGTTTATGTTATGGCATAAGCCTTGTAAACGGACTGGGATACGAGGCGGGTTTCTGCGCCCGCACAGAGAAAAATGGCGTTGGATGTGAGTGAGAACGTAACAGAATGTATTTGAACAGCATAACCAATCGTGGTGCGACGCCGGCGCTGATTAAGACGCTTGCCTTTAATGAGGCCAAGCTCAACACGATCGCCGAGAATGTAGCCAACATTCACACGCCCCACTATCGCACGAAGCATCTGGACACGCACGCGTTCAAACAATCGTTGAAAAAAGCGTTGCAAGACAAAGGGCGTGATGCGAATAAGCCTCTGGTCATCAACGTCCGCGAGCAAGTACAAACGCTTCGCAATGGGTTGTTGAAAATTACGCCGTCCGAAGTGCCGGTTCAAAATGTGTTGTTTCATGACGGGACCAATCAATCGATCGAGCATCAGATGTCCGAGCTGGCTAAGACGGGCATGATGCACGAACTGGCGATGACATTGCTTCGAGGAAATTTTGAAGGATTGCGAAAAGCGATTCGTGGAAATATGTAGTCGTTTTTAGAAAACAGGTAGAGAACCAATATGTATGGAGCCATGGATGTCAGTACGTCGGCGTTGAAGGCGTATCGAACGCAGCTGGACGTGATCGCCGGCAATATCGCGATGAAGGATGTTACCCGCGATGAAGATGGCAATCCCAATCCTTATCGAAGGCGTGTTGCATTGTTTGTGGTGGGTGATCCGTCGAAGGGACGGAACGCTCCCGGTGTGCATGTGGACAAGATCGTGAAAGATGCAGCTCCTTTTCCTCTGCGCTGGGATCCGAGTCATGTTGACGCGGTTCAGCAGGGTCCGCAAAAGGGCTACGTTCGCCTGTCCAACGTGGATGTTCACACGGAAATGGTGAACGCGATTACGGCCTCGCGTGCGTATGAAGCCAACGTCACGGTGATGGAAATGGCCAAACGGATGTCTTCAACAACATTACGACTGATTGCGTAAGGGTCACGATAAAAGTTAGCGAGTATACCAATGACGAATCCGATTCAAATTCCAAACCTGACGCCCGGTGTTAATCCGGTTACGGGGAAAACTTCTTCACCTCAGGTACAGCCCGGTCAGGATTTTAAGTCCATCCTGCTCAACAGTCTGGAAGAGGTGAACAAGTTGCAAACCGAGGCGGATCAGGGTGTGCAAAAGTTGTTGACCGGTGAGACGGAAAACGTGGCGGAAGTGTTGGCGGCTGTGAACAAAGCTGGCATCGCGTTTGATTTGCTGATGGAAGTACGCAACAAGCTGACCGAATCTTATCGTGAAATTCAACAGATAGATCGGAAGAGCGTCGTGTAGGGAAAGAGGGTAGATCTCG
>CBDTZI010000504.1:0-2343 GCA_965364865.1 uncultured bacterium
CTCAGAGTTATCAACCGTGAATGTGAGAAATGCCTGGCGGGCATCGCTGGTGGATCCGGAGGGTCAACCGTTCGATTTAATTCTGCTCGACCCGCCCTACCGCGATTCCGAGGATTCTTCAAATACGGGCCGCGTATTTCGCTATCTGCAGGAGCTGACGACGGACGATTCAACCCCTCTGGTCGTGCTTCATCACGAATCTACGGTACAATATGACATCGACGAAGAGAATCGATGGCGAATCATCGATCAGAGAAAGTTCGGCAGTAGCACTATGACAGTGTTTTCGATATGAGTTCAACATCGCATACATCCAGGGACGCGGCCAATCACGTCATCGAAAAACTTCGTGAGCAGGGTCATCAGGCATTACTGGCGGGTGGATGTGTTCGGGATATGCTGCTGAAACGTGTGCCGAAAGATTACGACATCGCCACCAACGCCGAACCCAAACGAGTGTTGGAGATTTTTCCACGCGCCCATCAGGTGGGAGCCAAGTTCGGGGTCATGCTGGTTAAGAAATATGGCTTCGATATAGAGGTGGCTACGTTTCGAACGGACGGGAAATACTCTGACGGTCGACATCCTGACGAGGTGACGTTTGGTACGGATGTGGAAGACGCACATCGTCGAGATTTTACAATCAACGGGCTTTTTTTTGATCCCGCCTTAGACATTGTGATTGACCATGTTGATGGTCAATCTGACTTACAAGCGGGTATTATTCGAACCATCGGTGATCCGGATCAACGGTTTACCGAAGATCATCTTCGACTCCTTCGGGCGATTCGTTTTTCAGCCAAGCTGGGATTCAAAATCGAGCCGCGGACTTACGAGGCGATTCGCCAATTGGCTCCCCACCTCTCGGCCATTAGTCCGGAACGAATCTGGATGGAGTTGGCGCAGATTTTAACCTCATCCACAAGGGCTGTGGGGTGGACGCTGCTGGTCGAAACGGGACTGCGAAATCATCTTATTGCTGGGTGGGACAGCGATCCACAAACGAATTCGCTTGTGCTGGAAAGGATGAAAGTTCTACCTGATACTGACGTTGACAGTGCGCTGATTATGGCGTGTCTGTTTCTACAAGATAACCCTGTCGATGTCACAGGGTGGTGTCGAGCGTTGCGGCTTAGTAATCGATTATGCAACTCGATAGAGTGGTTGATCCGATCATTGCGTGTTGTGCTGAATGAGACTGCGCTGGAACTGGCGGATTTGAAAATCTTCATGGCTCATGCCAACTTCAACGAGCTTCTTGATTTAATGTGCGTGGATTTATTTTCCCGCAAGGAGGGGTTGGATGTTTATCACAAAATTAAGGAGCGGGTAGCGTTGGTGGCTGAGGAGCGGATCACTCCCCCACCCCTGCTGAACGGTGATGAGCTATCGGCGATGGGAATGAAGCCCGGCCCGAAATTTGGTGATATTCTCAAAAAAATCTATCGTGACCAGCTCAACGAAAAACTCACTACGAAAAAACAGGCAGCTGAGTTGGCAAAAGAATGGATGGAAATAGAATAACTGGGTGAGCGTTCGCAAAGCTACAGATTAACTGCCGCCCATCGCGTCTATGCGCTCTTTCACCGAATTGATCTGAGTGATTCGGAGTCCGAAATTTTCGCCGATTTTAACCGCCTGGCCACGACCAATCGTCTGGTTAGCTACCTGCATCGCCAGCTCGGCATCAAACGACATATCGAATTCGACAATGGTACCCACGGTGATTTCAAGCAGCGATTCAACGGTCATGTTGCGCTGCGTCAGTATGACCGAGACAGGCACGGTTAAGCCGAGTATTTTTGAAACATCTTGTTGAGCGATAGTCATAAAATATTCACCAGGACATCCAGCCATCCATATACGGGGTTTCGGGATCAGTGGTTGTTGTTCACCCCTGTTGGGTTTTCAACTTCGAAACAGTTGATCGCGCGTACATCGACCCTACTCGTGGGGTATGCCCCATAACCTTCTGTATGACTATCGACAGGATAGACTGATCGCATGAAATCGCCTTCTCAGAGGGTCCGCGACCCTTTTCTGAGCGAAAAATGCTGAGGTATCGTCGCAAAGTAAGTCAAAGGGTAATACCATCGTGAAACTTCACTTCGATGATACCCAAAAAAATTGCAACCGATTGTACGATTTCTAATGTGTCGCACCCTTGTGGCTGGCGCTTTCTTTGGGTTCGGGATCGGCTTGTAAATAACGCTCAAACCACGCGACATCCCATTCCATTTTGGCT
Organism: uncultured bacterium; assembly: GCA_965364865.1. Taxonomy (GTDB): domain Bacteria; phylum Planctomycetota; class Phycisphaerae; order UBA1845; family UBA1845; genus CBDTZI01. The sequence continues at coordinate 2,246 of CBDTZI010000504.1, forward strand.
TTGCGATGTGTGTAGGTGGATAAGCCATGCCCCTCTCCGGGATAAATAATAAGCTCGGCGGGAACTTTTAAATAATGTTTTAATCCGCGATAGAGCGT
>CBDTZI010000505.1:0-2341 GCA_965364865.1 uncultured bacterium
CGATCTCTTCCCTGAGTTTGCCAGCCAAAACGTCGTCACGTGTCGATTGGATCGCGTACTGTAGCGCTTCGACGACGCTTCGCCGGGGGAGCGATGACAGCCACTCGCCCACCTCTTCGTTTTCCAGCATGGTGGATACGGAGGGAATGGTTTTCAGCAAATCTTTATTGATTGTTTTTTCGTCGATCTTTTTGCTCATGAGAGATTCAACCTGACTCGAATTTAACCTTCAATATCTGTTTCACACAGCAATCGTTGATCACCGTCTCTTCGTGTATACCCGACGCGGTCGAGATATTCCATAAAGGGTATCACAAATTTTCGGCTTGAACCCAGTTTTTCCCGCACCTGAGCGACGGTGACGCCGTCATTCTTGCCTATCAGATTCGCTACGATCTGGCGTAAGCGTTCTTGAACATCGCTGTGAAGATAGATTTTGGCGTCGATTTTAACCAATTCTCCCAGCGCGACCGCCAGGGTAGCCAATCGATCGATTCGTTTTTTATCCGATTTGAAGTGTTTGATCAGTTCGTCGATCGTCGGAGGCTGAAATTCACCCGATCGAATTTGCTCTGTGATCGACGCCAATATTTTTTCATCCGCGGCAGTGAGTTTGGGTGCGAACGCGGGCAGACAGCAAAATCGCCCCAGGCGTTTCAACGTTTTATCTTTGACGAATCCATCAAACAGTGGTTTCGCTACTGCGCGTGACGTTAATCTTTCGAGCCAGCCCTCCACCGCGTCCGCCGGTCGACCGGGGCTGTCCGGGTTTTTCTGATGAAATCGTTCTAACCAGCGAATCAATCGATTTGTAATCTGCAACAAAGAAGCTGGTGTGATGAAAAAGTCGGTATGACCCACGGGTACCCAGCGGTGATCATCTTTTAAGGATTGAATGAGTTTTGGGAGTTCGTCCGGTTCCACGCCCGCTTGCGCGCAAAGATGTAAATCCGAAAGCGTATGAAAGCCATGTAACGTAAGCACCTGCTCCACGCGGTCTGTTTTGTTTCCGTTTTCCAGTTTTTGCAGCGACTGAATGTTTTCCAGCGGGTCGCGATGTTTTCTTCGCGATACGGATCGAAGAATAACTCCGCCCCCGATGGTGCGTACGGCGTTTTCATCACGAAGGATAAAACGCTGGCCATAGGCGGTGGCAATAGGTTCACCGCATCGCAGTTGTGCGTAGGTGGATTCCCCCGGCTCGAGTTTCTTGTTTTCATAGAGCACGACTCTGCACAGCATTTCGGAAGTTCCGGTTTCAAGTCTTACCCGGGTGGAGGATTTCAAGGCTCTGCTGTTGGTGGGTAGAGAATCCAATCGAACATCGAGTAGCGGTGAGGGGCTTAAATATCCCGGTGTTGCAAGCTGACATCCACGTTGCAACAGATCGCGATCGATTCCGCTTACGTTAATGGCGCATCGCTGTGAACGATACAGCGATTCGCAGCTTTGACCGTGAGAATGTAAATCGCGGACGCGACAGGTTTCACCCGAAGGAAACACTTCCAACGTGTCACCGGACTGGACGGTGCCGCGCATCGCAGATCCCGTGACCACGGTACCTCGGCCCTGCACAGAAAAAACCCGATCAATCGGTAATCGAAAGGGTCCGCGCACCGCTACCTGTTCGATATCCTTTGCGGAATCCAGGATGGCTATTTTTAATTCGTCTATGCCCATTTTGGTGATTGAAGATAGTGGGCAGTACGAAGCCACATCGAACGAATAGGTTTCCAGCAAATTTTTGATATCGTCGATCACTAGTTCAACCATTTCCGAATCGACCGTATCTATTTTTGTGATGGCTACGACGACTCGACGAATACCTAGCAACTGAAGAATTTCGACGTGTTCGATGGTCTGTGGCATGACAGAATCGTCGGCGGCGACAGCGAGCAGGCCGATGTCGATCCCCGTTGCCCCAGCGACCATCGTACGAATAAATTTTTCATGGCCGGGCACATCAACGATACCGAAACAAACCTGTTGGTCCGGTTGGTTGGGATCATGTAATGTGAGTTCGGCAAACCCCAGCTCAATGGTCATGCCGCGACGCTGTTCTTCGGGCAGTCGGTCGGTATCAATGCCGGTTAGCGCTCGTACGAGCGAAGTTTTACCGTGATCGATGTGGCCAGCTGTACCGAGAATGAGATTCCTCGTACGATGATCCAGCTTTCGGATTGTATCGTCCTGCGTTTGTGACATGGTTTCATTATCGAAGTCATGAGCCGGATCGGCAAGTGGGTAAAAACGTGAGAAATTGTTTGTTACGGCAGTAACACATGAAAGGGAGAACTGTTCTATGGGTACGAAGGTGAATCGTTCGATATGGATGTTTGTA
>CBDTZI010000506.1:0-2326 GCA_965364865.1 uncultured bacterium
GGGCTGGGTCTTGCGCTGTGCCGTGATCTGATCGAAGAAAACAACGGCACCATTTGCGTTACCAGCGATGCGGTGAACGGCACGACGTTTACGATCACATTGCCGATGACCACTACGACGTAAATACAACAATACACTTCATTCGTGAAATCATTGTACCCTCTGGTTTGACGGGTTATACTTGTACGCATGGTCTACGATGAATTGGCGTTGGTCGGCTCGACGGGAACCGATTTCAAGTGAATGACAAATGAAGGAAAGGCAATCAGCTTGAGTGTTTGGGTATTATCCGCAGTGGTTCAATTCAGCGCACGACACTGGGTGATTCTGGGCGTGGTGGTTGTGGTCGTTTATTTTGCGACGTCGGGTCGAAAGCCGGTGCGTCGTTGTACCCGCTGCCAGGAAGTCAATCGCGATCAGGCTGTTTTTTGTGCGCAGTGCGGAACGCGCTTGTCGGAAAAACGATGACTGTACCACGTCGACGGGTCCATCGAAAACCCATTCCATCACCAATGCAAACACCCGTTCACATTCCATCTACACTCAAATCCTCCATCCGTCGTCAACTGCTCAACTGGTATGATCGACAGGCGGTGGATTTACCCTGGCGTCGTCGTCAGCACGATCCCTATGCACAATGGGTTGCGGAGATCATGCTGCAACAGACCCGGGTCGACACCGTGGTGCATTATTACGATCGTTTTTTGAAGCGATTTCCCACGATTGAATCGCTGGCTCGTGCGAAACATGACCGGGTGTTGAAGTACTGGGAGGGGCTGGGTTATTACCGACGTATTTTGCATTTGCATCGGGCGGTTCAACAACTTCATTCGCAAAGACGCAACATTCCAGACAACGCGCCGGAACTGCGCGAACTTTCCGGGGTGGGTGAATACACCGCAGCCGCGATCGCCTCGATCGCGTTTGGTCAACGTGAAGCGGCGGTCGATGGAAATGTCGCTCGGGTGTTGTCGCGTCTTATGGGGATGAAACAAAATGTGCAGGCGAAACCCGGTCGATCCATCATAGATCAATACGCCAAACAGCTGATCCCCGTGAAGCGGCCCGGTGATTTTAACCAGGCCTGGATGGATCTGGGGCGAACGATCTGCACACCGAAATCGCCGAAGTGTGATGTCTGCCCGTTGAAATCGAACTGTTTATCCGCAGGGACCGAATTTGCAGCAAGCTTACCCGTTCGCCACGAAAAAAAATCAAAATCGGTACCACAAGTTTCATACGTCGTGGGTATTTTTGTGTGCGAGGATCGAATGTTAACGCGTCGTCGGCCTACGGGTGGATTGTGGTCGGGTTTGTGGGAGTTCCCCAATCTTGAATGCAAGCGTAATTCAAACAGAACGGATTTATGCAGGCAAATTGCGAAATCCGAAGGGGTATTACTGGTTGGACAGCCGAAGAAATCAGCTCGGGTCACACATCAATTGACGCATCGGTCACTGACTTTTCATGTTTATGTTTGCCGTGCAAAAAGCGACATAAAGCCGGCAACGAGAACGAATCGACAATGGTCTACGTTGAGTCAGTTTAAGCAGCAATCCGTCTCCACCGCCCATCGAAAAATATTTTCCGTGGTTTCGGATGTGATATGAAAATAGAATCATCCACTCGTTGTTCACTGCGAACACGACTTGGCCATTAGTAAAACATCGTAATGATCAAGTTGGCTTCGGCGTGTTTACCTTCAAACATGCCGATGGTGGAGGTTGCGAATTTGATGTGAATGTGATCGTTGTCTTCTAACCAGCCATTGATTTGGTCATCCATAAACTGCAACGCAGAGTCCGTCAATTTGGAGTGAAAGGAGCGACATCGAATCGCGGTCGTGGCCTTGGGGTCGACCTGTCTGTTGTACTTGGAGTCGTCCCATCCGTGTGCGGTTCCGAGCGTGGCCGCGGTGGCGGAATGAATTCGGCTGGACGTGGATGACAAGTCGTTATGGTCATCGTCATCGAATCCGTCCAGTTCGATCGGTTCAAAGTCGTCGATGATACCGCTGCTGGCGGCATCGTGCGATTTTTCGTATTCGATCACGCAGTGCGAACATAGCAGTTTCCCGTTTTCGTGCCGCGCAATTCCGGAATCCAGGTGCTGCTTATAAATGCTGGCGCCGCATTCCTCACATTCCGAATGGTGATCTTCAGTCATCAAACTACTCCGAAAAGGTTCATAAAACGGTAGTGTAGCGTATTCGTAATCCTTACGTCAAGGAATTTCTGCTTGTAGAGATTCGATCATACTGACGCCCGCCGATGTGCCGATCTCGATGGCTTCGTGACGGGGCCAGGGGCTCTCGAGGCGATCGGAA
>CBDTZI010000507.1:0-2299 GCA_965364865.1 uncultured bacterium
GTACGAGATTGCCCGCCTGCAACGTCACCATCACACCGTTGGGCCACCTACCCGAAGTGTCCAGCAACAACTTGACACCGCCGTGACCCAAATCGCGCGTATAGCCCAGGTCTGATGTAGATGGTCTAGCACATCGAAGTTCATAACCCAGGGTATGCCCGACCACCGTAATGGAATCGCCGCGCTGCTTGAATCGCTGGCTAAGCTCATCTGCAATCACCCGCGCCAAAGGCACTTCAGCCAATCGCGGATGACCCGCGGCATCGACCGGCACTTCTCGGCCCATGAGTTTGGACAATTCTTCGCAGTCGCCGAGTTTATACGCAAGCCCTTCCGCAAGCACAGCTACCCCATCGCAACGACCCATCGAACGACGTTTCAAAATGGAGCCTTCAATGATATCAGCGATTTCTTTGATCGTCGTATCTTTGGGGAATTCTTCGGGAATGATGGTCAAGGTCGCACCGGCGGATTTACCAATTCCCAGCGCCAGAAAGCCGGCGTTTCGACCCATCGTTACCACGACGTACCACCGTCGTGTGGTGCGTGAATCTTCCATCAGATTGGCTACGATATCTGAACCGACGTGTCGTGCGGAAACGAAACCAAACGTGGGAATGTCGCCGGGCAGCGGCAGGTCATTGTCAATCGTTTTGGGAACGTGAACCACGCGAAGCTCGCCGTGCAGAGACTCCGCGACAAATCGCGAACTCAATGCCGTGTCGTCACCCCCGATGGTCAGTAAATGCGTGACTCCCATCTGCTGTAAATTTTTACCGACACAATTAACTCTTTGCGCGTCGGGTTCAACCAACGTCGAGGATTCAAGCTTTTCCTTATCCAGCAAGCTGGCACGGGCGGTGCGCAACACCGAGCCGCCATCAAAGTGGATTCGACTCATCTCCTTGATGGTCAATTCGGTCGTGTGTTCGTCGGGATTGAAATCTTCACTCACCAGGTGCGAAAAACCGTCGTAAATTCCAACCACTTTTAAGCCGTTGTTGATCGCCTCAATCGTGGCTGCGCCGATGACCCCGTTGATTCCCGGTGCGGGCCCGCCGCCGACGATAATGCCCATGGTAGGCTGATTCATCTGTAGAGTTCCTTATATTGTTTGAGACATGAGAGATAGACCATTCCCCCGTACTGATGATAGATTATCGGTTGGGTTCGCGAATCAGCCCAATCTACTTTGAAGGATTTCATTCGTTTCATGGTTGGCCCGTTTCTTCAAGTTACCGGACACTTCCTGTAAAAAAATGTGGCTTGCACTCGATTTGTGGAATGTAATCGCAATAGCGGTGGTTATACCAGGCAAGTCCTTATATATTATAGTCCTGTTTATCGGAGTCATCCATGCTGATCGTAGCCATTATCGCGGGTCTGGTCCTGGCCTTTGCCAACGGAGCCAACGACAACGTCAAAGGGGTCGCCACCCTCATCGGGGGTAAGGTGATGTCGCTGCGCCACGCGATATGGTTTGCGGCCATCACGACCTTCCTGGGCTCGGTCGCAGCGTTGCTTTTCGCTCAGGGATTGATCAGCACATTCAGCGGCAAAGGGCTGGTGGATCTGTCACTGATCTCATCGCCCGCCTTTTTGTGCAGCGTCGGATTAGCGGCTGCGTTGACCGTACTTGTAGCTACACGGATCGGAATGCCTATATCCACGACCCACGCGCTGGTCGGCGGGATTACCGGTGTGGGCTTGTCCGCCCACGCGTTGCACGCCAGTAAAATTATTGAAGCGTTTTTTATTCCCTTACTGATTGCACCGCTCCTGGCGTTGGCGTTGGCGGCTATGGTGTATCCGCTGTTTCGCTGGACACGTTTGAAACTCGGCATCACTCGCCAGACCTGTATCTGCATCGGTAAAAATTATCATCCGGTTACGGTGACACCCGATGGCGCATTGCTTTCAAAGTGCGAAAGTTTGAAAATAACGAGTGATCATAGCCAATCCGATTGTTGCGAACGGTATGACGGCGAGGTTGCGGGGATTGACGCGCAGCGTATTCTCGATGCGTCGCACATTTTCACAGCGGGTGCGATCAGTTTTGCACGCGGGTTGAATGACACCCCGAAGATCGCAGCTATTCTACTGGGCGTGTCCATGTTTTCGCCTGCGGGTGGATTGGTTTTCATTGGGGTGGGAATCGCGATCGGCGGATTGTTAGCGGCTCGCAGGGTGGTTAACACCATGAGCTATCGCATCACCGACATGAACGACGGGCAGGCGTTTACCGGTAACCTGATCACCGCGTTTTGTGTAATCGTTGCATCCAGATTTGGCCTACCCG
>CBDTZI010000508.1:0-2289 GCA_965364865.1 uncultured bacterium
GTCAAGGCGCTAACCAAGCTTGGTCTGGCTCTACGTGACGCGGGATTGGTTAACGAAGCGATTGAAACGTTGGAAAAAGTGTTGGTGATCGATGACGAATCGGTGGATTTACACTATCAACTAGGTTTGATTTTCGCAGACCAGGGTGAGTTTACGCAAGCACTCGATCGATTTGAATACGCCGTACGCAACGATCCCAGCAATCATGACTACATCGCCAATCTTGCGCTGGCCCTACAAAACATGGGACTGTTGGATCGTGCGTCTGCAAGCTGGCAGGCGTTGTGTGACGTCGCCGAAGAGCCGTCCGGCATGACCGGTCTGTAATGAGTTCACAACGGATAGGCAAACGGACCGTCTGCGGATAACGCAGTCAACTGATCTACAGATATTTTTAGTTCCACCGGTTTGTTTTTCATTTTTGGAACTCGGCCGCCATTTCGGAAGCGATATGGCTTTTGAGTAACATCTTCACTCAACAACCGATTCTCAAACCAGCCCTCGATAAACATGATGCCGGGACACACACTCAGCAAATCTAAATTGGATCGCGTGGACAAACTCGTCTGACCCGGCGTGGTTCCCAGTATGATGCGAATTCCACTTTTTCGCACATGCGACGCGATACGCAGGGTGGGTAACAACCCGCCACATTTTCCTATCCGAAGGTTAAACGCATTTGCGCCTCCAGATCCCGTCAATCGTTTCGCATCGTCGAGAGTGACAACGGATTCATCAAAAATAGTGGCTCCTCGGAAACGTTTGGATAACTCTAAAAGTGACTCTTCTTCACCTACGGGGATGGGTTGTTCAAGACCGGTGACAGAATAATGATCTAACTTTTGTAACCAGGCGCCAACACGCTCAGGCCACCACTTCCCCTGAAAATCAAGGCTCAGCGTTGCCCGGCCTTGGGAGAGTGGTTTGCGCAGATAGTCAAAGACCTTCGTCCATTGATCGATTTCATCGTTCTCGCGGATCAACAGCTTAAAATCACGAACACCACGCCAATATAATTTTCTGAGGTGACGAAGCGTGAACGGTAAATTTACAAACGAAAGTACACCGACACAACGAACTTTTTTCATACTTCCTGGCAAACCGAAACCGGGCAATCCCATCCATCGAACGACATCGTCCATCGCCCGATGATAGCTCTTGAGTGTCACCTCCAGCAAAGCGCTTTCGATCGCAGATCTGGCTATATTCATCGATCGATTCTGACGATCCGAAAGGGGAAAATTTTCAATCGCCTCCAGCGCTTCACCAAATGATTCCGGGTGAAAATTAAGCAACAAAGGGATATAGATAGTTTCTAGATGTTGAATGATTTCGTCTACCGCCAGCTGATTCATTTGACAATCAGGCATCGCTTCGCCATAGCCGATAGCCCCACTTTGCAACTCGACCGCCACCACAACAGGCCTGGATTCTTCGTACTGAACATCAGCGAAACCCATACGTTCACGCAGACGTATTTTTAAGGGGTACATTTTAGCGTGATGAACGGTGATTTTGTTCAAAGATGATTCCCGTATACATTGTAGAGTGATCTATCTTAATTTTAGTCATACGAAGTGTCCGGGCAATGGTTTTGCAAAATAAGTAATTGACTCATTATAATCATATTGGATGATTCACCCGATGACGGTCCAACCCGACGAATCAACCCCTTGCCCCTATTGCGGTTATGACCTGCGGGGACATCCCGATCGCGCCCGTTGCCCGGAATGCGGTATGGAGGTCCATGTGAGTGCGATTCTGCCAGCGGCTCATCACTGGTTCGACCAGCGAATGCTGGACCTGTGGGCGATTGGCTGGTTGCTTTGTATCGGCCTGGTCAGCGCCGTGATTTGCTTCGTGAGTATCATGGCGGGATCTTATATCGCACTGTTATTGGGCCTGACCGCGTGCCTTTATCTTGCCGCGGCTACGCTCTGGCTCATCGCGACGGCGGTTTCCACCTACCAACATAAAATATATCTGAAAATCGTTCGTCGCGCCAGAGTTTCACAATTTCGACGCAGGTTATACGTCGAGTGTTTGATCGTCGCTGCAATTTTCGCGGCGATCTTTATGATGGTGTAGTATCCACCTCGACGACCGGTTGATCATGTTGTCGGGGTGGTTGATGTTCGCGGACCTGGGCAAGTATTCCGGAAAGCAAAATCACCAGCGAGCCTACGCCCACCATATATCGCAACCACTTGGAAGAGTTTTGACGAATCTTCTCAAACGCCGGGCTCTTACCCATCAACGCGGTAGCCACAAAAAACAGTGACAACGCAG
>CBDTZI010000509.1:0-2278 GCA_965364865.1 uncultured bacterium
GTTCTACCAGCTCGATATGGAAATGGCCTTTGTCCAGGCGGACGACGTCATGACTATGGTGGAAGGCTGTATCAAGCGTATCTTCAAAGACGCACTTGATCTGGATATCCCTACCCCCTTTCCGCGAATGACCGAAGAAGAATCGGTCAGACGTTTCGGGATCGATCGGCCAGACACACGGTTTGGCATGGAACTGCAGGACGTAACCGACGTTGTATCGCAGTGTGATTTCAAGGTGTTTCAAGGTGCGATCGAAGCGGGCGGCGTGGTCAAGTGTATCGTGGCCAAGGGCGCGAGCACTCTGACGCGCAAAATCACGGATGGGCTCACCGAAGAAGTCAAGGGAATCGGTGGTTCGGGATTGCCCATCACCAAAGTCGGCAAGTCGGATCAAGGCCTGGAATTTTCGACGGGCATTGCCAAATTTATTCAGCCGATTTGCGAATCTCTTTGTAAACACATCGGAGCGGAAGAAGGCGATTTGATATTGTTCATGCCCGGCACCTACGCCGACGTCAGCAAGTATCTGCATTTCTTACGAACTCGATTGGCGGAAATGCTCGATATCATTCCGAAAGACAAATGGAATCTGTTGTGGGTGGTGGATTTTCCACTCGTGACTTGGGATGAAGAAACACAGCGATGGTGCAGCACGCACCATCCGTTCACCTGTCCTCGTGACGAAGACTTACACCTGCTCGAAACCGACCCCGGAAAAGTGTTGGCCAAAGCGTACGACCTTGTGCTCAACGGAACCGAGATGGCCGGCGGCAGTATTCGTATTCATCGACAGGATATACAGGAAAAAGTGTTTGGCTTGCTCGGCATCAGCCCGGAAGAAGCACGCGAGAAATTCGAGTTTCTGCTTGATGCCTTGAGATTTGGTGCACCCCCTCACGGCGGCATCGCGTTTGGTTTTGATCGCTGGGTGATGCTGTTAACCGGGGCCAAGAGTTTGCGCGAAGTGATCGCGTTCCCAAAATCTCAGCGAGCCATCTGCCCGATGACCAACGCACCCACTCCGGTATCGCAGGAACAGCTCGACGATCTGTTTTTGTCGCTCAAGCCGATGCCGAAGAAATAGCGATATCAGAGATTTTCAATGAGCCAACCGCGAACATCATTGGCCGCTGTGATGAAGGCGCCGGAGGATGCGAGAAAGGATTCGCCCACCAGCGGTCATTGTGGGCCTTCATGCGAACTACGCGAAATCCCTCTGCCTGAGTTGGAAGAAAATTCCGCGTTATTCAAAGTCGAATTTTCCGAGGTTTGTGGCACGGACGTTCACCTGCGTGACGGCCGACTTCCCGGTGTACCCTATCCGATTATTCCCGGCCACGTTTCCGTCGGCATACTGGAAAACATTCGCGGTGACTATCTCGACGTGGAAGGTCGCCCTTTCACCGAAGGTGATCGCATAACTTTTCTGGATGTGCATAAGACGTGTAACCAATGCTGGCACTGCCTGGTCGCCAAAGCAACAACACGATGCCCCAAACGAAAAGTTTATGGTATTACATACGGCATCGAGGATGGGCTGACCGGTGGCTGGTCGCAGTATATTTATTTGAAACCCGGCACCATAGCGATGCGGCTCGACGGTGTTTCCAGTGAAAACTACATGGCTGGGGGTTGTTCACTACCGACCTCATTACACGCGGTGGAACGAGCGGATATTTCGTTCGGGGACACCGTTTTAATTTTGGGTTCTGGTCCGGTGGGCTTATCCGCCATCGGATTTTCCATACTGCGCGGCGCGGGAAAGGTGCTGTGTATCGGAGCCCCCGATGAAAGACTTACCACTGCGAAACAAATCGGGGCTGTAGATACATTGGATTTTACAAAACATACGGATGAGCAGCGACACAAATGGGTAATGGAGAAGACTAGCGGTCGCGGTGCAGACATCACGATCGAATGTGCCGGCGCCCCACCCGCGGTTACTCAGGCGATGCACTACGCGCGCGACGCGGGCCGTGTTGTGGTGGTCGGTCAGTACACTGATCACGGCGAGACCTCGTTTAATCCTCACATCGATCTCAACAAAAAGCATCTCGAAATTCGCGGCTGTTGGGGTAGTGATTATTCCCATTTTCATCGGGCGATTGAAATGTTAAAAACACCCGCCGCCGAGAAAATGTGGGCGAATTTCCAACTCAAACGATACACGTTATCTCAAGTGGATGAAGCCATGGATCAAGTCGCACAGGGTAAGACGATCAAAGCGTTGGTCGTCCCACAGTCATAAGCATTTGACATGAACCGGATCACTTTCTTT
>CBDTZI010000510.1:0-2260 GCA_965364865.1 uncultured bacterium
TATCCTTCCGTTTTCTAGAACTACTTTAATCTAGGGAATCCATTCAGTCACGTCAATGATTCTAACTATACTTTTATGCGATTGTGATATTTGCTATTCGTGGTTGTGAATTTGTGCCAGAAGCGCTAGCATGAGACTAATGCAGGTCGAGGCTCATTCTACAATGAAACAGATATCTCCGATTAGAACGATTGTTTTTGCTTTTATGCTGCTGGTTTTCACATGCATGTTAGCCAGTAGCATGATTCAAAACAGACAAAAAACGGCCGACATTTTAAGAGTTCACCCCGATCACTGGGATATCTCATTTCGACGCCCCGAAGGTTTTAAGCAGGGTGAAATTGTGCAATCACAAATCGGTCAATCGATGACTTTCGTTCTACAATTTCATAACGGGGTGAAAATTGACTTGGCGGTATGGCAAATACCTCTCACCGAGAACACTAAGCCGGAACAACCCAGCCAATCTTTAATGCGTTGGTTACAAACGCAGTCCAGCTGGTCATTAACCCGTCTCTTACAGCTGGGACAGGGGCACACAACCCAAACGAATGAACGACTGGGCCGGGTCGATGCGATTGAGTTGATCGATCACAATATCTCGACCGTGGTTCGAGTCAGAAAATTTTCCGATCGATTGGCCTATGGCGTTTCAATGACAATCTATGGGGCGGACTTGAAAAGCTCACACCACACCTTCTTCGATCGTATTTGTCGCTCCATCAAACTCGAATCGAAATGATTTGATATGTGTAAACATCATGACACTGTAAATCGCAACGTGAATACTTCTAAGCGAAAAGCAGTCACCCTGTTGGAAATGATGGTGGTGATTTCGATCATCGTGTTTCTGGTGGCTCTGCTGATTCCCGGCATTAATGATGCGCGTGAACGAGCACGGCGGGTGGTCTGTGCCAACAACCTGCGTCAGTGGGGCGTCGCTTTACAGTATTATCGAGACGAAAATTATAATTACATCCCCATCGAAGGCACGGTGGGTGGTCCCTATGGTAACTCGTATTCAATCAATCATCCATCCGCCTGGTTCAACCTCCTGCCCCCGTATTTGAATGCGCCTCGATATAAAGATGTCGAAGGGGTTGGGAAAAACATCAAGGAATTTCCTTCCCTGGATATATGGATATGCCCCACAAAAAATCTGATGAAGTTTTATAAGAGCGGATCGGGAAAAAACCAGTTTCATTACGCCATGAACGCCGTGCTGGATGGCATGGGAGATGGGCCGGATGGCTCGACGGACACTCCCGGTTACCCCGATCCCAGACCCGCCAAAGTCACTTCATCGCAACGATTTATGGATAAGCCCAATACTGTTTTTATGATTGAAATCGCATGGAATTCGCCTTCGGGATCACCTCGTGCGGTAGCGACCAAATATCAACGCGGATTTAGAGGTGAATCCCTGGGGCGTTATCATGGTGATTACGCCAACATTCTCTATCTCAATGGCGGGGTGGCGAATTGCAAAACCGACGACCTCGTCACCGATCACGACTTCAAAAAGGGCGAGATCATCTGGAACCATCCGCGTTTTTATTGGGGTTACCCGTTACGCAACTAAAAATAAAGAGTAAATTCACATCTTGAATTCGTAAGGGGATAATTCTAACATACCGTGGTAAGGAGATTATTTTGCTGGTCGGTATTCTTTCAGATTCTCACGGACATTGCGAACCGGTGCGCTTGGCTATGGCGCTATTTGATAAACTCGGTGTTACACACATGATCCATTGCGGTGATGTCGGTGGGATTAACGTCTTTGATGAAATGATCGATCGGCCCTTGTCCTTTGTCTGGGGTAACACCGACAACCCATCCAATAGTGTCTACGCCTATCTCGAGGTGGTTGGTTTACAACCGCCCGGCGAAATCCCGGTCACGGTGACACTTGATGCGAAACGGTTTGCCGTTTTTCATGGGTATGAAAGTTCGTTTGATTATGCGCATGAGCTGGACGTGGATTATGTATTGCATGGCCACACCCACACCATGCGAGATGAAAAATTGAACGGTACACGTTTTATCAATCCCGGTGCGTTACATCGGGCCAATCCCAAAACGGTTGCGACGCTGGATACGGAATCCGACGAATTGATCTTTCACGAAATCAAGTTGTAGCGTTACCTCCTGCCGGAGGCAGTGATACCTTGTGGGTGGCGTAAAAACCGAGCCCGGAACGTAATCGAGGGGTGTTCTGTAAAAACCGTATACTGTACAACAACTGAAAAACACTGGCGGG
>CBDTZI010000511.1:0-2257 GCA_965364865.1 uncultured bacterium
GGAGAGCAGCACGCACATCGCTCCGAGCATGAAGTGCAGTCTCCAGAAGACGTCCCCCGGCGCGAGCTCGGGCTGCGCGCGTTGCAGGGCGGGGACGAAGCGCGCCAGGATCTCCTGGAACCACCACTGGAAACCCCCATCATCTCTGGGGTGATCTCTAGTAAAAACAGTATCAACAAGTTTGGTTGTAAGCTCATTCGATAACGGCATACCTGCCGCTTTGGAAAATCCTGCACCGAGGATAAATACACGATTAACGTTTTCAAAGTCTGTCATTGATACATCTTAACCAATAGAAACCAAACGACCGCGCAGGCTGAAGCCCGCGGCTCAGGTACAGAATCAACCAGCTCCCTCACGGTCGCTGCTCGGATAAAAATAAAACGTCAAAACGTAGCGACGCCGGTGAGTTCGCGGGCAACAATCAGCTGATGAATCGTTTCGGTGCCTTCGTAGGTGATCACGCTCTCAAGGTTCATCGAATGACGAATCGGGCAACACTCCACACTTACCCCACCCGCACCGAGAATGTCGCGCGCCTCACGAGCAATATCAATAGCCATGCGCACGTTGTTCCACTTGGCCATCGAAACATGTGTGTGATGCATCTCGCCTTTGTCTTTGAGTCGGCCTAATTGCAATGCCATTAATTGCGCCAACGTGATGCGGCGTACGATTTCAGCCAACCGAACCTGCATAGCTTGTTTGTGGATGAGCGCTTCACCGAACAACACCCGCTCGCGGCAAAACTCAATCGCTTCCTGATAACAAGCCATGGCTGCCCCGATCCCGCCCCATGCGATGCCGTAACGCGCCTGCGTCAAGCAACCCAGCGGCGCACCGAGTCCCTCGGCTTTGGGTAACTGATTTTCCAGCGGAATTTTGCAGTTTTCGAAAAACAGTTCGGAGGTGATCGACGCACGCAGTGACATTTTGTGTGGAATATCTCGCGAGGTGTAACCGGGCGTACCTTTTTCGACTAAGAACCCGCGCATGCCGTCGTCCGTCGCAGCCCAGACGATAGCTACGTCGGCGATCGTACCGCTGGTGATCCACATCTTTGCGCCGTTCAAGACCCAGTCGCCACCGCGCTTTACCGCGTTGGTTTTCATTTTTCCCGGATCGCTGCCGCCGTCGGGCTCGGTCAGACCAAAACATCCGATCGCCTCGGCCTTGGCCATCGCGGGAAGCCAGCGATTTTTTTGTTCGTCGGAGCCATACGCGTGAATGGGGAACATGCACAATCCACTTTGAACGGAGGCGAAGCTACGGATGCCGCTATCGCCGCGTTCCAGCTCCTGCATAATCAGCCCGTAGCACACGTTATTGAGTCCCGCACAGCCATAATCGGTAAACGTGGGTCCGAACAGGCCCAGCTCGGCCATCTCTGGTACGAGTTCGGAAGGGAAACGTTCTTTCTCGAAACACTCCGCGATGATGGGTAGCACGCGGTCGTCGACGAATCGAGCGACGGCGTCTCGCACCTGCCGCTCGTCCTCGGTCAAGAGGGATTCTATGTTGTAAAAGTCGGGTGTTTTACTGTTGGGCACGGTCTTATCTCCAATGGTTGAAATCAAGTTAAAATCGAGGCTGAATCATAGTAAAAACGGGAGATTCGTCAAAAAACATCAATGCTCATTGTTTGGACGGTTGGCGTGTGCGAATAGTTATTCAGCCAAAGGACCGTATGGAAGAATGAAGTAATATATTTGAAAAATGTCAATGGCGGGAAGAAAAATTATGCTCATCGAAATACATGTATTGATCACGTTATGGTTTCGCGTGGGATTGCCTCTCTTTTCGTTATTTTTTCATTGTGCGTTCATACCGGAAGGTCAGATTTGCTTGTAAATCAGGTTTACGTTCCGATTGCTTTGATCAGCTTTTGAAATTCCTTACGAACGGATTTGTCGATGCGGGGTGAATATTCGCTGGTTAAGTTATGTTGACGAATCAGACCGATCACATCGGCGATATCCTGCGCACGAAGCGGATCGTTGATGCCAGTTTCAAGTTTCATGTTGATCAGATCAGCGAGACTAACCGTGAGAATGTTTTCAATTTCGATATATTCACCGAGTTCAAAACGCACCTGCTCCGGTGTTACGAGATGAACCGGTACGTTATCTTTTACAAACTCTTTGCGAGTCGCGTCAAAAGTATAATCAGCTGCGGTCAGCGCGCCGCGAACACTCTCAAGGGGTGACGAAAGATAAACATCGACATCAGCAGTCGTTCGCATATGGCCATGCAGCAC
>CBDTZI010000512.1:0-2256 GCA_965364865.1 uncultured bacterium
ACAGCCTTTAATTTCAATTGTCTGATGAAGTATAGCACACCGATTGAACAAAAACAAGAAAAAAATTATTTGGACCCAATAACCGTAAATTTGAATGGAATAGGGTGTTTGGGGTGATATTATGGGGTTATTCGTGGCGTAAAGCCTCTATCGGGTCCAACTTGGCAGCGGAGATCGCCGGGTACATCCCGAAAAATATGCCTATAAGGACCGATAAGCAAAAGCTGATCGCCACTGACCAGCTGCTTACGATGGTCTGCCACTGGGCAAACTGCGAGACGATGTGAGCGCTGATGACTCCCAGGAACACGCCCACGACGCCGCCCGCTGTCGAAAGAACAACCGTCTCAATCAAAAACTGAGCGGTGATGTCTTTCTGGCGAGCACCCAACGCCCGGCGGATACCGATTTCACGCGTTCTTTCGGTCACGGTCGCCAGCATGATGTTCATGATGCCGATGCCACCAACCAGCAGAGAAATGCCCGCGATGAAGCCGAGGGTCAGCTGGTTGTTACGCTTCTTTTTTTCAGCCAGTTTTAATCGGGCGAGCGGTACCTTGATTTCGTAGTCCAACTTGCTGTGGTTGTAATCAAACACCCGCTCGATCATTCTGGACACGGGTAAGACGTGTTCAATCTCGTCTACCGTGACGTATAGACCAGAATATTGCATTTTGATGTATTCGCGTGAACCCGATCCGACGCGCCGCGTGATTTCGGAAAACTGCGTTATCGCGGTGGTAAAGGGGACGAGCACTTCGCGGTTTAAGTTTCGCTGTTCCACACCTCTTGCTGGGGCGCCGGCAGTCTGTACCGTCTCAAGCAATCCAATCACCGTAAAGGGTACCGCAGAGGGATATCGATCGACTAAAATGGTTTCGCCGATCGGGTCTTCGTAGGGAAACAGTTCGCGGGCTGCTTCGCTACCGAGGATGCACACGTTGGTGCGCTGTTTCATATCTTCGTCGGCGATGGGCCGGCCTTGATCGATCCGAACATTGACGACCTCAAAAAAGTCCGGGGTCGTGCCCACGACGTTGATCGGTGCCTGATATTCCCCGTGCCGAACACGATAGGCTACGGTTTTCAGCGGGACGACATGGGTCACATGTGGCAGCGTTTCGCGGATGCTGCCGAGGTCTTCGTGGGTGACACCGTATTCGATCAGCCTCGAATTTCCCTGTGAGGTTTCTCGCGTCTGGGGCGGCTTGACAGAGTTGACGATGATGTTTTTTGTGCCCAGCAGTTGAATCAAACGCATTTCATCAGCGGAAGCGCCTTCGGAAATCGAGAGCATGCAGATCACCGCAGCTACACCGAAGATGATGCCCAACGAGGTCAATAGCGACCGCAGCTTGTGAAGCCGAAGATTGTTTAATCCCAGTTGAAATGTTTCGAGGCTAAGTAGTTTCATGGATTATATTCTATTCTTAATGTGGTATTTTGCAATTCAGTCGGGCATGTTACGTTGTGTGTATTTGTAATTACCACGTCAATCATTTAACTGAAGTATGTTGCGTACAGCTTTACGAAAGCGTCTACATCTACGTCTTGCGTCCATGGCAGAATCCCGGTCAGACGATTCGCCCGGATAGCGATACGCAACAGAAAATCCTGACAAAAACGCCAGGTCTTCACGAAACAATTCCAATTCAGGTTCTAGAGCCAGTACTTGTTCGAGTAGTGCGACCAGGTCGTGCGTTTTTAGAAAAGATACATTAGCAATGCAAAATCTTGCTTTTAAGTACTTTTCTGCGCATTGTTGCGCATGAAAACAAGCCCCATCATAATTGGGAGTTTTCCGGGCCCGGCACTCCCGCTCAACGGTAGCGAAATCCGCATCGGCCTTTTGTATCCATTCAGTGGCCAGGGCGTTCATAGAGCACCTTGCCTTCTTCGATAATATCTCGAAGAAAGGGATCACCCATCTTGATGCGCTCCTGCAACGACTGTGGAGTGCGTACGATGAGATCGACAGGAAACGGGGGTCGTAATTTCATCCTGATTAAAACTGACTGGTCAATGCTTTTACCCTCGAAAGGGATGATGACCAGCAGATCAACATCCGAATGTTGCGTAGCTGATCCGCTGGCGTAAGAGCCGAATAAAACGACCTTGTTCGCATGAAATTCCGAGCCAATGCGCTGGCCGAATTCTTCAATTTGATTCATGGAAACCATACTATATTGCCTGTTCAACGATTATTTATCATGCGCGCCTATTATCCAAACTTTATGCCCTGTGCGAGGGGGAGTT
>CBDTZI010000513.1:0-2252 GCA_965364865.1 uncultured bacterium
TCCCGAGCCGCCGCCGGGGTTCCTGCGAATACGCGTCGAGGCCTGCGGGCTGGGCCTGCCGGATCATTGGCGGCTATGACCCTGGCAAAAAAAGGCCGGCAAGTGTTGCTGCTGGATCAGTCGAAATTTCCACGACCTTCCCTTTGCACGGGTTGGATCAACGCCCAGGTAAAAACATTACTTGACGAACTTGAATTTCCATCAAAAAAAATTCTTAAGACGCCCTTTGAGGACGTTACTTTTTTCAACGCCGATTTATCGAAATCCGCCAAACCCGTATTTCCTCAGCCACCGGGTTATGTCATTGATCGATCTTCTTTCGATCATTCGTTGGTGAAATACGCTGAAAAGAACAAGGTGAATTTTTTCCAGAGCACTTCGATTGTGGATTTGCAATTACAGGAATCGACGGTGGTGATGACCTCCGATCAGGATCAAAAATTTGAAAGTCGATTGTTGTTGTTCGCCACAGGTAAGGATCAAAAACTTCTGAACCGAACAGGGTTTGATGTCAAAGCCATCGAGCACCCTTCCTATACGGTTCATGTGGACGAAAAAATTTCTACGCAGCAAGGCAGTGCCAAACCGAAAATGATTGTGATCCTGGGTTTGGATGGCGGGCACAGTTTTGGACTGGTGTGTGTAACCAAAGATCGCATTTCATTGGATGTTTGCTGGTTCGGTTCAGTCAACGAAGCCAAGCCCGTAGCGATACAACTGAGCCGAAAAATGGCGGAACAGCGAGTGATCTCGGTCGATCTTTCAGAAAAAATTTCCGCTACGATCGTGATTCCCAATCCTTCTTCGGCGGTGATGGACTACGAATCGCATGTTCACAAACATACGTTGTTGATCGGCGATGCGGGCGGCTTTGTCGCTTCAGCCAGCAACGAAGGGATTTATCCAGCGATGTGGTCTGCAAAAATCGCAGCCGAGACGATGGATGATGCACTCAACAGTACCCATACGCAGGACGAATTAATGACGTTCAATTCCCGCTGGCGGATTCAGATGGCTGAATATCTTCGATCCCCCCATACCGACATACGATTTCTTCTACCGCTGGTCTTTACCAATCAGCCGATGGCTGACCGTATGGGTGCGGCGATGTTCAACGGCGAAAATTTGTAACGCAGCCTGTGATTCTTACTATCGTCAGCTCAAACAAACCTCGTTTACATTTGTAGATTTCTATTTACAATGACGGCGTACTTTACGGTTCTTATTCGCAGGAGATTTTCACTTTGGCTACGCTGGGCGTCAACATTGATCATGTAGCCACCGTACGCCAGGCGCGGCGTACGGATGAGCCCGATCCCATCTGGGCGGCGGTTGAAGCTGAGCTGGGTGGTGCGGATTGTATCACTTTTCATCTGCGGGAAGATCGACGACACATCAACGATCGCGACGCTCGACTGTTACGCGAAACGGTGGGTGTAAAATTAAACATGGAGATGGCGATCGCGCCGGATGTGGTGGACATCGCCGCGGAGCTTCGACCCCATCAGTGTTCGCTGGTTCCCGAACGTCGCGAAGAATTGACGACCGAAGGTGGGCTGGATGTGATTAAACATCATGACCGCATTTCAGCGGTGGTCAGTCGCCTGCGAGATGCGGGGATTGTGATGAGTGCGTTTATCGAGCCGATCCCCTCTCAGATCGAAGCCTCTGCGAAGGCCGGTTTTCAGGCGATCGAACTTTGGACCGGTGGATACGCCCATGCAAAAACGGCGGATGAGCGAGAAGCGGCATTGGACACCCTTTCCAAGGGAATTGAGTCTGGTCATCGCGTCGGACTTGAGGTACACGGGGGTCATGGATTGACGTATCGCAATGTGGGTCCGGTGGCGGCGATGCCGGGATTCGGCGAATTTAACATCGGTCATTCCATTGTTTCTCGTTCCCTGTTTGTGGGAATGCGCGAAGCGGTCCGCGAAATGAAACGATTGATTGAACAATATAAATAGTCAGCCGCGCTGGCGTAAGGTGTGCGGATCACAGTTCATAGCGTTTGCAAACCGGAAAGTTTTTTCTTGCCGGCAAAAGGGAAATGGATATCCATGACAACCGAAGATTCACGGAGGAATCCTACAGGTGTGATGACCGCCATGGTCACGCCATTCACCGGCGGACAGATCGACTGGCTACGTCTGGGAAATCTGGTGGATCGTCAGGTGGAAGCCGGTATCGATTGGTTGGTACCCTGCGGGACAACCGGTGAATCTCCCACACTGTCGCAAAGTGAGTGCGAT
>CBDTZI010000514.1:0-2247 GCA_965364865.1 uncultured bacterium
GTGAATCCATTCTCGAAGAGCAATTATCCGACGTGTTGCATAATTCGGATATTTCCAACAACGAAAAAGCCGATCTTGTTTACCATGTGGGTACACAGGTTGCGCGCGATTTAACTTTTGTTGCTGATCCGTCACATGAAGTGGATCGCACCGCCAAAGCGATCGATAATGTAATCTCTTTTGTGTTATCCGATCCCACCGTCGCCACCAACATGCTGTACATGGCCGGTCATGAACGAACCACGGCCAGTCACATGTTCGTCGTTTCTGCGCTAACAGTTTTATTAGGCACAGAAATTTATGGCGATGATCAGAAGATGCTGCAGATGCTGGGGCTGGCTGGCATGATGCACGATATCGGTAAACTTAAAATCGGCTCGGACATTCTGAACAAAACCTCCGCGTTAACGCCGGAAGAAGTTTTACTGATTCAACAACATCCCATTGAATCGGTCCGATTGTTGGGCGATGATCCACTCATCACTCCGGAAATCAAACGTATGATTCTCCAACATCATGAGCGTTTGGATGGACGAGGATATCCGTTGGGTATATCCGGCAGTGAACTCAACATCAACAGCCGACTGCTCACCATCGTTGATTGTTTTCATGCCATGATCGGACGTCGTAATTATCGTAAACCCTTAACACCACCCGAGGCCATTCGCGCGATGAACGCGATGTCCGGAAAACAATTTGACCCCGAGTTACTCGTCGTCTGGACCGCGATGTTTAATCGATACTGGACCGCAGGTATCGAATACGAACTCAAAGAACATCTGGACGGCGCACAAAACGATGCGGTTTACCGGCATGAACATCGACCGATGCCACCGCCGCCAAACACGTTTAGCGAAAGACCCAAACGATTTGAATGCGACGGGAATGTTACGGTACAATGTATCTATGCTGGCCGGTTGTTAAACATAGACATGGCGCCCAACAACTTTGTAGCGCCGGTACATGATGTCTCGCGTTCCGGTCTGAGTCTTTACAGTGCGCACCCCATGTATCGCGGCGAGATGATCCATGTTCGAATCAATGACGGAAAAAATGAATTTTGGGTGCGCGGTTCGGTTGCATGGTGCAAGCCTCACAACGAAGATATGTTCAGGGTGGGCGTGCAGTTTATGAAACGTATCTCCGACGAAGAAGCTCGGAGTAAAACGCCCGTACGAAGTATTACTGAATACGACACAGGCCCCTGCGACCTTTCTGCCGGTTCCAACGCGGCCAACGCTCGCGACACCGCAGTGCAAAAGAATAAGAAACAAGAAACACCAAAAACACCGTTGGAAAAACTGCAGGTGTTGTGTCAATTAAAAACCATTCCGTTGGAATCTCAGCGGTTGACGATCACGCTGGCTTCTTCATCGGATCCCGCGGTGCGTGAAGCGGCGATCGAAGTGCTCATGAAAATCGCCGATAAGCCCGCACGTTCCGCCATTGTTGAAATGCTTAAAGATAGTGAGCCGGGGATCAGAGAAAGAGCGATCATCGCGGTCGGATACTTACAAATGCATGAGGCGGATGTGAAGCTGCGAAAATTATTGAAGGACCACAGCAAAACCGTTGCCCTTAGAGCGGCGGGGGTCTTGGGTAAGCTTGGAGATCAGCACGGTACGAATATCGTACTCGAGCATCTCCATGGCGACGGTACACTTACACGCCTCGCGGCCAGAATCTACGGCGACATCGTAGGTCACAAATTCTCCGCTAATCCGGAAGGGATCAAAGCCGCCCGTCGATACCATAAGTCGACATCAAAAGTATCAAAATCTCGAATACGCAAAAGGAAAAAATCCAAAGCGTAGCCGCCGTGCGACAAGTCGAATAACGATTGAGATTGAATATTCGTGATATGGCGAGCCAGGAATGGACATATCTGCTACAATCTCAAGACTATGAATCAAGGATTGGATGTATTATCAGATGCCGAGGACAGGATCGGGTTTTTTGATCTGACCCCCGACGAGCTGCGCGCGATTATTCAGGGTTGGAACGAGCCCACCTATCGGGTGGATCAGATCTATGAATGGGTATACCAGCACGGCGTATCCCAATACGAACAGATGACCAATCTATCTAAAAAAATGCGTGAAAAGCTTCAACAGCAAATTCCACTTTATCAATCTACAATCATCAGCCAGCAAAGCTCACGAGATGGCACGATTAAAAATTTACTGCGCTGGCCCGACGGGACCACCAGTGAATGCGTACTGATTCCCGGTCACGAAAGAAACACCG
>CBDTZI010000515.1:0-2242 GCA_965364865.1 uncultured bacterium
CTCTGGTTCGCGCGTCGGCGATCGCGAATGTGCTGAGCGGCGGATCGTCGATCGATACCTTTGACGCAAGCAACGTGCGTCGTTTCGATCCGATCCCAGCCAATGATTTCAATTTCTACTCCGCGGAATACAACTCCGTAACCGGCGAAATTTATGTTCGTGATTTCGGTGATACCACGATCTATGTGTACCGCGATCTGATGGGTGTGCCCACCGTATCCCAGTGGGGCCTGGTTACGATGAGCCTGTGCGTGATGATCGTCGGTACGCTGACCATACAGCGTCGTAGCGCTGCGTTTCAAAATTGAGGTAGATTTACGATGCAGAAGATTTTGATTTTATATCTGATGTTGTTGTTCACGCAATTCGCATCCGCTTCGCCGTTCGCGTCGGTTGTGGTGCGCTATGAGCCTGCACCCGGTCAGTTCGTCAACAATGAACAGTTTAACGACCCTAATCGAGCCTTGGGGGCTCCGGTAGGAGGGGGTACAAACATCGCCGATCAATCATCGATCGTTTCACTGGGTGCGTTTGGCGGGTCGATTGTTCTGGGATTTGATCAAACGGTGACGGACGATTTATTGAATCCTTTTGGCATGGATGCCATCGTGTTCAGCAACGCCTTCTGGTCAGGTTCCAATCCCAACGATCACTGGGCCGAGTGTGCGACTATTGAAATCAGCTATGACGCCAATCAAAACGGTCAATCGGATGACACCTGGTATCTGATACCCGGTTCGCACATTTCCAATCCGCAGAATCAATGGGCGAGCGCCACATGGGATACATTTATTTCTGACGGTACCTATCCACCTATGAATGAAACCTGGCTACCTCCGGGTTCGTTCGGAACGTGGTCGACCTATGCTTACGAGCTTCCTGCGAAACTCTTTTCTCTGTTGATCGTACGAAATCCGAGCGAAAATTCGGAGATAGAAGGCATTTTCGGATACGCGGAGTATTCACCGACTTTGCTGTTGGGTGATCTCGACGCCAACAACAACGTCGATGATCCGACCATGACAGACGAGGATTTTTATACGGTGCCCGATGATCCGCATACGATTGGAATCTCGCCGGGTTCGGGTGGCGGTGACGCGTTTGATATCGCTTGGGCGATTGATCCGGTTACGGGTGAAGCCGCCAACTTAGAAGGCTTCGATTTTATTCGACTCACCACAGCTGTCTTTGTTGATCTTAATTTGGTTGGACCGGTTGGCGAAAAATCGGCGGAGATCGATGCGGTGGCTGACGTCGCTCCCGATCCGTTTGGCGATGTCGACAACGATTCGGATATTGATCTGTTGGACATGGCGGAGATGCAAATTTGTTTCGGCGTGGTCGATCCCGGTAAAACAGATTGTCAAAGATTTGACCGTAACGGTGACAACATGATCGCGCTGGATGATGCCAATGCAGCCATTCAGCGTCTTACCGGCCCGAGGTAAACACCGATGAAACATAAAACAGATTGGATTATAGAAACATGTCATCCGAGCACCGCACGCCGGGTGCCACTGGCGGCTTGCCCGCCAGTGTTAACAAGTGACCGAATATGTGCGGGTGCTCCATTTCCCGACGGGTCGGGAGGAGGGGGACGCAACGCCTTCACGCTCGTCGAATTGCTCATCACCCTGGGTACGATCGGACTTCTGATCTCAATCTTGCTTCCCAGCCTCGGAGCTGCCCGTGAACAATCCAAAGCGGTGCTGTGCCGCTCCAACATCCGCCAGTTACACCTGGCTAACAGCTATTATGCGGACGATTACGGTGGTGTTTATTGTGCGGGTGCGAAGGATTTTATGAAAAACTTACACCGCTGGCATGGTACACGTAAAAAAATGAACGAAGTGTTCGACCCAGCCAATGCGCCGCTCACGCCCTATATCGGGGACGACGGCGCCATCCGACAATGCCCGACCTTTCCCGCGGATGAAATCGCGAAGTCCAGCCAGGGTTTTGAACGCGGCAACGGCGGCTATGGCTACAACAATCGTTTCATCGGGGTGCAGCTTAATGAATCTCAATCCGGTGTGTATACCGTTTCAACCGATCGGGCGGGCGCTTATGTACACAAAATCAAAAAAACAGGCGAAACGGTTATGTTCACCGACAGCGGATTTGCAGCCGACGGTCTGATCGAATACAGCTTCGCCGAACCGCGCTTTCAGCCGCAATTTCCAACGTATCGTACGGTACCTTCGATTCATTTTCGACACCTCGATCGGGCAAACGTAGCCTG
>CBDTZI010000516.1:0-2215 GCA_965364865.1 uncultured bacterium
ATCATCTCAAAGCCGCCACCCGCCGCAGTCGGCTTCGTGAACTATTTCTCCTGGTGTTTGGTGTGACGTTTGCGTTTGTGTTGTTGGAGGCGACGTTTGTCTATATTTGCAGCACGCGATTCGGCGTGACCGAAGTGGGGATTGGCCTTATTTTTGCCTACTTTGGGGTGATGATGGTGATTGTGCAGGGCGGGCTTGTGGGTCGATTGGTTCGTAAAGTCGGTGAAGCCAGGCTCGTGGCCACGGGGCCGTTTATTACGGCGATCGGTTTTCTGATCCTCTCTGCGATCCCGTTGGTGTATAACACCCCGATCGCATGGACGCTGTTGATCGTCGGATGTATACCGATATCGTTTGGTAACGGAATCACCGGCCCGAGTTTGAACGCGTTGATTTCTCACCACGCGGAGAGTGGTAAACAGGGCGCGACGCTGGGTTCGTCGCAGGGCGTGGGTTCGTTGGCTCGGGCGATTGCACCACCGATCGGCGGACTTTTATACGATCTAGGCCCTTCTTTGCCTTATTGGGTTGGTGCAGCCATTCTGGTCGTGTTGGGTTTTTTCGCTCGATCAATTGTTCATGTACATCAGGCACACGCTTCAACCGATTCGACCCCTACGCCGTCAGCTCCATCAGAAACGTGACTGCAAACGACGATGTCACTACAAACTACGAAGTATTAATATTTGTGACAAAATAAAGGCGGTCTTATGAATTACTGGTTACTCAAAACCGAGCCTGGCGATTACAGCTATTTCGATCTCGAAGAGGATCAAAGAGCCGTTTGGGAAGGCGTACGAAATAATCAAGCCCTGATTTTTTTGCGAAAAATCAAAAAGGGTGATCAGGCGTTCGTGTATCATACGGGCAAAGAAAAGGCGGTCGTGGGGGTGGCGGACGTTGTTCGGGAGGCGTATCCCGACCCGGATGAGGAGGATCCCAGGTTTGTGGTGGTCGATATCAGCGCTAAAAAGAAGCTAAAAAGTGCGGTTTCATTGGCTGCGATCAAATCTGACCCGGATTTTGCGGATTTTCATCTGGTGCGTATTTCGCGTCTTTCGGTCATGCCCGTGACTGATAAAATGTGGAAGAAGATATTGGCGATGAGCAGCCAGTAAAGATTTTATCCCTCAATCATTTATGAACGACCACACTGAACCCCATCAAGACGATCCCGTGCAAGACGGGTTGCCCGAAGTCGAAAACTCGGTCGAGGGCGATGTCGTCGTGCCTTATGCAAGGCCTGTGGTGATGGGCTCCGGTGCTGACATCTATGTAACACCTCAACTGGCTGAATCATGCGAGTTTTACCTCTTTTCGAGCACGCGTAAGACTGCGCTAATGGATGCGGGGCTGTTGTGTCTGTTGTTGCTTGGGTTTGAATTTATTTTTCAACTCGCCATTGGGTTGTATTTAGGGTTTTTATCCTCGGGCAACAGTGAGGGTGTCGAATCCATCCCTGAAAATTTTGCACGTGATATTATGATTCCGTTTCTTGTCGTGCGAGCGGCTACCGCCGTTTTTATCATCTGGGCGATTCTGCGGCATCGGAAACAAACCTTTGCCAGCATCGGTTTTGAAAAATCAAAAAGTATCCTAAACACAATCATTGGTATTGCTTCAACACCTGTTGTCGGAGCGATTATATTCGTCACGATGAGTGTTACGATGCTGTTGTTACCCGACCTGATCGAACAAATGGAGGAAAATGTCAGCAGAATAAAGGGTATGGTTCCAATTTTGCATCCGATCTATATGCTCTTTTTTGCCTCGGTCATTGCGATTTACGAAGAATTTATTTTTCGCGGTTTTCTGTTGTCTCGATTGAGACGCTGGACCAACAGTTGGGTGTGGTCAGTCATCATCTCCACGATGATTTTTACGTCACTTCATGCGATGGATCAGGTTGTGATTGCGATGATTCCTGTTGCGATACTATCCATTACCTTCAGCTTACTGACGATCTGGCGACGTTCAATTGTACCGGCGATGGTATGCCACATGTTGTGGGACTGGTCCCAGTTCATCTTTCTTTATTATGAATCTCAGGACATTTTGCCTTGACCCACGAACTGGAAGACCATTCATTTTCAATCCGGCCTGCAACTCCGGCAGATTATGACAACATTGTTGATCTGTGGCGGGCGAGCGATCTATCTGTTCGATTGACGGGCCGCGATCGAAAAGAGGAATTTGAGCGTCAGTTGCTGCGATT
>CBDTZI010000517.1:0-2196 GCA_965364865.1 uncultured bacterium
TACGCTTCACGAATATCCACGAGTGTGGGTTTTTTCGGCTTGACGTACTGCTCTTTATGTTTTTTGTATAAATCCAGTTTTTCGCTTATAGCCATGATGGGCCTCTCTTTTTGATTGGTCTGTGCTTCGGCGGTTAATGTGCTCGATGTTGACGCTGTGCAAATCGTGACCACCGCCAACAAACGTAATCTATATCGGTTCATAAATCTATTCATTTCTTAATCTCTAATGGAATGTAGATGTCGGTGATCAATTCTTCCGGCTGAGTATCTGCGAGGGAGTTTCGAAAAAACTCCAGCGCGGGTTCAGATTTTATATCGCGTCCACTCGTGGCAATCCATTGACCGCACAGCTGAGCGTAGGAATCCGAAAGTTTATTATAGGGGCCGATGTGCGTAGTGGTTGCATATTCGCCGCCGCCGATGAGTTGGATCGCTACCTCGCCCTCGGGTTCTACGGAGGCGTTTACGCTTAAACACGCGTCGCATCGAATCAACTCGGACGGTGTGATGTCCGGATCATCATACGAAACGCCAATGGCGGACGTGTTCGGGCCAAGCAGGTTTCGGCTGACAGCCCACGAAAATAATTTCTGCCAGACATCACCCACCTGATGATAGGGTCCGACATGTCGCATAAAGATGACGCGCAGCGGCTCGACCCGTTCAATGTTCACTTGCATACCCGAATCACCCGCCGGTCGTGGTTCAAAGGTATGGATTTCACCATCCCCATTGTAGTGAACGCCTGATGAAACCTTTGTGTATGG
Source organism: uncultured bacterium (assembly GCA_965364865.1). Classification (GTDB taxonomy): domain Bacteria; phylum Planctomycetota; class Phycisphaerae; order UBA1845; family UBA1845; genus CBDTZI01. The sequence goes on from CBDTZI010000517.1 coordinate 770, forward strand.
AATCGCTTTATGGATTTTACGAAACTCGCTGGGTGCATGATTGAACATGGTGCGAAAGGCGCGGGTGAAAGACTCATGTGTTTCGTACCCGGCTTCAAAGGCGATGCGTGTCACCGGTTGATCCGTAAATTTGAGCCGGTGGGCCGCCCGTTCCAGTCGAAGTCGTCGAACGTGCTTCTGCACGGACTCCCCGATCATGCCGCGAAAAATCCGGTGAAAATGATACGGTGAAAAGTGAGCAACCCCAGCCAACTCCTCCAGCTGCAATGTCTCGTCCAAATGCTGCTGGATGTGCATGAGTACACGCAGCATGCGTTCGTTGTAATTCAATTGCGTATCAGGTTTCAAAAAATCATCTCCAACTCACCGATTGTATGATCCTTCTCATTGCGAGTGTAATACAGGATGTTTAGCGACTCATGTGACTCAGCCTGAACAACATGCATCGCTGAATATCATACCACGGTGTAAATGTATAACCTATCGAAGGCTCTTGCTTGACCATTCTTGCGGTTTTTTAGACAATAATGAATGTGAGCTGCGTCCTTACTCAACAAACGCGGGCGAGCGATCATACGAAAGGCGCAGATTTATTTACAATACAAATTCGTGATGTTATACGCACAAAAAACAGTGACGGGATCAGTGATGTATGTGATTGTATGGCGGTATGAAATTAAACCGGGGGTAGCCGAGGAATTTGAACAGGCGTATGGCCCGCGCGGAGTCTGGTTCGAATTTTTTCAAAAAGGTGAGGGTTACGCGGGAACACAATTACTGAAAGATTCCGAAAAAGCGAATGGATATGTTACGCTGGATTATTGGGACTCCCAAAAGCAATTTGATGAATTCAGTCAATTGCATAGCCAGGAATATCGAACCATCGATCAACAGTGCGAACGCTTTACGATTCACGAGGAGCGCATCGGCGGCTATGAAGAACAAGAAAACGAAGACGTTCAGCACGAATAAATGGGGTGTGGGCTGAGCTGAAAAAGATGAGCACTGCACTGAGTAGAATAGTGAATCTTGATTGAAGGGAGTTACGATGCCACGTTGGCCTTGGGTAGAGCGAAAATTTAACTTTGATTATCCCGTAGAAAAAATGCCGGATATTTTGGAGCGCTGGCGAGGAACCCCGGCTCGCATCGAAGAACGTATTCGTGGGTTATCTGCGGATGTTCTTACTCGACGTGACGATATTGGCTGGTCCATACAGGAAAACATTGGCCACCTTTTGGATGTGGAGGAAATTTGGACTACACGAATCGATCAGATCGTACGCGGCGATTCGGAGTTGATCGCAGCAGACATGACCAATAAGAAATCTCACGACGCCAATCATAACGAAAAGGATATTCAGGAATTACTAATCCAATTTCGCAAAACCCGGCTGGACGCAGTGGCTCATGTTGAATCGCTGGGCG
>CBDTZI010000518.1:0-2176 GCA_965364865.1 uncultured bacterium
AGTCAACCAAGGCTATTCTTCAGAAGTTGATTCAACGATACGATCCCTTAAACTTCACGATATTACGGGGGTTGGCGCCAGCGCTTCACTAAACTTAACAGGCTGGTATCAAGTGACAGGTTATAACTTTAACAAACTGAATGCTACGCAGCCTGATTGTTCACAAGTAATAGAAGTTGGTGGCTCGTGGATGCTAAATGCTGTGGCAAGAAACGGAAAAGTATGGGCAACCCACAGCGTAGGCATAGGAATCGTACCTGATGATGCAGCTCCAACACGTACTGAAATTGCGTGGTATGAGTTTGATCCTATAAGCGCAGCATCCTTCCCGGGAGGCACTCCGAACCAACAAGGAAGAATATCGGATCCGAGTTTATATTTTTATAATCCATCCATCACGGTTAATAAAGATGAATGCGTAGCTCTCGGATTTTCCGGATCGGATAGTTCAACGTTTGCCAGTGGCTACTTTACTCTTCGATCAGCTGACCAAGCTCCGGGTGTTATGCAATCGATTCGATTATTAAAAAGCGGTGAAGGAACATACCACAGAGCTGGTCCATACAACACAGATCGTGTTGGTGATAATAGAAATCGTTGGGGAGACTATAGCGCTACGGTTATCGACCCGGTAGACGATACCACGTTCTGGACCGTGCAAGAATATGCGATGGATCCAGGTGTAGAGGGTTGTCCAACGAATAGCGGCATATGGGGAACGTGGTGGGGGTCGTTTGAATGTGTGGATTGTTCCATAGCTGATGCTGCTCAGGCAGATCCGACTGGTATTAAAAAATCCCGTTACATCTCATTGATCCCTGGTAACATTGGAGAACAGATCGCGATTCGAGTTACGTTATCTAATCTTGATGGCTTTGCAGGCTTCAATAGTCAAATCCGTTGGGTCGGGCCACCTAGTGATTATCAGGAAGGTGCTACACCAGTACCGGTTTTTACAGGGGCCGAACTTCAATGCGATCCATATTTTCAGGATTGGGGATCTATCGAATTGCTGCACGTATTTGGTGACGAAATCGTTCCTGGCTCCACCTACGATGTGCAAATCATACATGAGACTTGTTCAGAAATCCTGAACATTGAATCTTTCTATACAACCTCACTCCCTGTTCATACAGGTAAATGGGGCGATGTTGTCGATCCTTTTGATCCCTCGCCATCACAGCCTTCGATTTCGGATATTCTTTCTCTTGTAGATAAGTGGCTGGGGAATCTGAATCCAATTAAAGCTCAATCACAACTCCAACCCAATCTGGTCAATCCAAGTTCAGATGTTGGAATACCTGATATTTTAACCGGCGTGGATGCTTGGCTCGGCACGCCTTACCCCTTTAACGGACCGACCAACTGCCCGTGAAACACACTGAACATCGTTAATGGAATTGATCAGATCGTGTGAGATGAGTGATTGAATAACAGCATCCAATCACCCTGTGAGTAAAATTCGGTTGCATCTTCAGAGTAATTTACTTGCATACAGTGCGTAAATAGAACACAATAGTTTCCAGACGGGTTGTGTCGATTAAGAAAAGGGAATGAAAATTCTCTCATTGCTGGAAAAGACGCAGGGTTCATGACAGGAGGTCAAACACCCCATTCCCGTGAAATGGCCGCACGCTTGCTCAGGCGCATGGAGGCGTAACAGTGAAACGAACCCACGAAAAATACTTCGTCGAAAATTTCCATCTACATAGCCCGGTCGAGGAATTTCAAGAGCATAGCCGGCTCGAAATCGACCAGCTCCACGCGGATAATCCCAACGTCGACGACACCCTCTACCGCCAGGCCACCGATCTGGTCCTGAGAAAACTAAAAACTAAAAGGGTGAACACCGAGTCATGAACATCAAACACATTGAAGCGGACAACATCTTAAAATATCGCAAGATGCGAATCGCCAACCTGCCCACGCAAGGTCAGATCGCGGTAGCGGGTCCCAACGAAGCTGGCAAGACCGCCATCGGCGAAACCATCTGCCTGGGACTGTTCGGACGAACGTTCTCGCTTGGCCCGAATGAAATCGACAAAGTGTTGCGCTGGGGCGAATACAAAGGCACGGTTACGATCGTCTTCACCGGTCGAGATGAAAAAGATTACATGGTGACGCGGGTGATCGATAACACCGGTCTCACCGATCGGGTCATCGCGCGGAGTCCGGG
>CBDTZI010000519.1:0-2169 GCA_965364865.1 uncultured bacterium
GCGTTCAGACTTGCCAAAGCGATCAGCAAGAAAAAAATCGACATGATCGAGTCGATGCGCGAGCCCTTTCTTGATGGTAGCGAAAAAAACGGCGTCAAACGCGATGTCGCCAATCAAGTCTTTGAAGATATTTTGAAATTCGGCGGTTACGCGTTTAATAAAGCCCACTCCACCGGCTACGCGCAGGTGGCGTTCAAAACCGCGTGGATGAAAACGTACTATCCCGTCGAATTCATGGCTGCGTTGATGACCTTCGAGATGTCCAGCACGGAAAAAGTGGCTGAGTATCGCGGCGCCTGTACTGATATGGGCATTACCATTCAACCGCCAAGTGTGAACGCGTCTGCTTACGATTTTGAAGTGGACAAATCAATCCCTCGAGAAGTGGCTACCGACAAAAACAATAAAAATGAGGGAGCGATACGTTTTGGTCTCGGCGCGATCAAAGGAGTGGGAGAAAAAGCGGTGGTGGCCATTGTTGAGGAGCGGGAACAGAACGGTCCCTATTCAAACCTGTTCGATTGTTGTGAGCGGGTCGACCTGTCAGCTGTGAACCGCGGGGCTATCGAAGCGATGATCTGCGCCGGAGCGTTTGACACGACCGGTGCGATGCGAAAAGCACTGGTCGACGCACTGGACCGCGCGGTCAGCGTGGGTCAAGCCCATCAACTCGACAAAAAGAGAGGGCAAATGGGCTTGTTTGGCGGCGGGGATGACGCTGACGATCCGCCGCCCGATCCGATCATCGGCAACGCGGAATGGAGCGAAGCCGACATGCTCGCCCGCGAAAAAGCGGTGCTCGGTTTTTATATCACGAAACATCCGCTCGCCAGCCACGAAACATTGCTCAAAGCCTGTGCGACCGCGACCACGGTAGACCTGTCAAAATATAATGACGGCGACGAAGTTGTGCTCGGCGGCATGGTTTCGAGTTTACGATCGGTCACCACACGCAATGGCCGCAACGCCGGAAAACAGATCGGCATTGTCACACTCGAAGATTTGAGCGGGAAGGTTGAAGCCATTTTGTTTTCCGATGATCTGGTGAAGTACCGTTCCATGATCATGCCGGACGCCATCGTGTTTCTTGAAGGAACGGTCGATCGAAAGCGAGAAGAACCTTCGCTACGAATTTCGAGAGTCATTCCGAATGTCGAAGCGGCATCCGAGTTAGCCAAGGCGCTGTTGATCGATGTAAACGCAGAAACCCCGATCGACGAATTGGCTGAGTTATTGAAACAGCACAAAGGATTGTGCCCGGTCTATCTGAATGTCGAAACGACGGATGATCTTATCGCTCAGATCGAGTGTCATGCGGGATTGCGGGTGAGTTGTAATTCGGAATTTTTGCGATCCCTTTATGAAATCACGGGCCAAGGCGCAGCCCACGTTCTCGGCTCCTCACGCATCCCGATCCCAGTTTGCGTTTGATTTATATCTATCATATCTGAGCTGCACCTGAGCCGCATGCTTTAGCTTGCGCGGACATCCGAAGATAGTAAATTGTGGGGTGGCATGTTCCACGCTTGCGTGAGCATGATGTATCGCCGAGATTTATCCCCGGCAAAACGACACAAAACACATTGCGAATGTAATTAATCATACAACTTTATTCGCCACGCATGAAAGCAAAGCCGTGAATTTTGTACCATGTGGCGTATATTGAGGCATCGCTTCTATCCTTTTCAGTTGCAGATGTAACGAAATAATTAACGCATATACCCGAATTAACTATTGAAACAGTGTTGTATCTAAAGATTTGCCCCGCCCGTAATAATGCACATGGAGATAGGCAATGAACAAACAAAATATTTTGGATACTGATAACTTATACTCTTATCCCAATGCAAAGCGTTTTATCCCCCCACCGATACTCATACCCTATGTGGAAGCGATCTGGATCGAAGAGCATGAACCCGCGGGGAATCGCCCGATAGCTGTCTCTTTGCCAGATGGTAGGCCGTGGATGTTTATAAACCTGGCTGAACCACTCAGCACAAGTTTGGCGGGCCAGAATCAGCCTATTCATAGCCCCGTTGTTTACTCTGGTGTATTCGATAAACCATTTGTTGTTTTTGCTACGGGCCGGGTCAGCCTATTGGGGGTACAATTTCGCCCATTTGGTGCACGGTTGTTGTTTGACTTGAAAATGAGTGATACTCGTAACCA
>CBDTZI010000520.1:0-2160 GCA_965364865.1 uncultured bacterium
AAAAGCCAGAGAGAAGCTCAGACGACAGATCAACAAGCTGGAAGCGGAGATCCACCACCTGGCAGGCGATTTTTCGGTTTAACTCGGAAGTATCCAGCCCCGTAACCGGTCGTGCTCCACTTTTTCCCTGACACAACCCATCCCAGAACGCGTCCACGCCGCATCCAATCGGCGAAACCACTCCCATCCCGGTGATAACAATATCTTCAGCCATGATCTATATCATTCTACGCGAAAACCTAATGGTCGTCATGAAGGTTTCACTTGATCGTCTTCTATTTTCAACATATCCCGCCAGCGATTCTCCAATTCATCAACGATATATTGAGCACCACACTCGGGGCAATGACCGTCGCTTACGCTTCCTTCCAACGAATATAAACATTCCGGGCACATTCGGTAATTGCATTTCGATAATTCGTCTTTCAGTTTCTTATATTTACGAGGGAGTATGATATAAAAATATCCTACACAAAGGAATAAGCATAAAAGGCTGATATCTTTACCAAACCAGAACCAACTGACAACGTATTGCAAAATGGTACATACTATCATTACAAAACTAAGTAGGCCTAGAATCAAAGATGGGTGTACCCATCGACCAACACGGGATTTCGCTAGAATTTTATCCATAGTCATAAATCTCATTGTTTACTCGCTACAACACCAATATATGTAACATTGCCAAAAAGAATCATGTCAATAATGCTTGGAATCCAATTCATAGCCTATCTTTATAGAACATATGCAGTGAGTGGTAAAGGATTAAGTATTGGTGAATTGATAATATCCTATTGCTTAATCCCGACAGATCGGAACGTCTCGGATTTCTGTCACATTGGCGAAAAAAACGTTTGTTGCTCCATCAGGATCAATGAACGACGCTACTTATAACACTGGCGGGCAAGCCGCCAGTGGCACCCATATTTATCTTACGCGGCGGCCATGCGCTCGCGCATCATCTCGAAAATGTCGTTGAGACAGTTGATTTGTTGGATGACGTTTTCGGGCAATTCTTGACGAATGATTGATTCGATGGTGGCGATCATGTGTACCGCGTCGAGCGAGTCCAGCCCGATGTCTATCAGCGGTTTATCCAGATCGATGTTTTCCACCGGTACCTGAATCGTATCAGATAACCATTGAAGTATTTCCTGCTTAGCAGGTTCAAAACCGTTCATTATCGCGACCCTCCGAAAAAAAATTACAACAACAACCTGTGTGCATGCTCTAGCTTGCGCGGACATCCGCACGGACTCCCAACAAGTCGGGATTGATTTTCGCCTGCGGTTCAGCAGGATTCATTTCATACAAATCTTTCTTCATACCCTGTAGTGGATAAGAAACATTCTTACTCATCCATTCCGTCACACGCTGTCGCCACGATTGATATCCGTCGCAATCGTTTTCCGAGCGAACCAACAACTCAATCCGATCACACTCACGAATCGAAGAAAATATCGCTTGTTGAACATCGCCGCTAAGTCGAGACATATCCTGCTGAAACTGTTCGACATCGTTAATCGCCCTTGCTTTCAGTCCAAAGCACAGGCCTATGTGAAAATGAGGCTGCCAGTGAACGGGCATTTTCACAGCCAACTTCAGCGCAATCTCCAGCTGATCGGGATTGACAAACGCAGCCGCCAATCCCACACCCGCAGCTGCATCGATCGAATACTCGCCCAGCTTTTCGATATGCTCGATCATCAAATCAGGCTCGTCCATATACAAAAAGTAAAACGCACGCCCCACTCCCTGATAAGCAGCGTTTCGTGCATAACCGTCAAAACCACTCACAATATCAAACGCAGCTATTCCTGATTTTTGATAATGAAAAAATGCCCGCTTAAATCCGTAACCATCAAAGCAGAGATAATGGTGGAGCGGGTCAAGACCCTCGACCATTTTGTGCAATCGCTGCGGCTTTTGATGACTCATGCCCGACCAGAACCCCAGCCCGACGTAATGAAGATATCGAAACTCTGGACGAGGCTTCACAATGGTCTCTTCAAATCGTTTCGCGCGAAACCGCAAACCATGTCGCAAAATATACCCCATCGCCAACCCTTCCTGGGCGAAGGGTTGATAGATCAAGGGTCTGGAATCGCAAAATTCTTCACACGAACGAAATGTGCAGGAGGAAATCATTTTGTTAAAGCC
>CBDTZI010000521.1:0-2148 GCA_965364865.1 uncultured bacterium
TCTCGCTGGATGGGTGTTTGTGCTGGCGTATCGGATGTAACTTGATCATACGCGAGCAGTCGATGTGTCTCGGTCATGCACTGTTCGTTAATCACTTTGCAGAATATTTTGAGTACCGTGTCCACTTCTTCGACATGAATCTGTACAATGCGTCGATACTTGCCGGGAATTTGGGTGGCGGGGCTGCTTTGATTCGCAAGACGCTTTGTATTATTTTTGATAAATTGTGTGGCGATCAATGCGCCGGCATGATCGAATTGAACATCGTAATCCAGTTGTGATAGTTTGATCTGCGTCTGCCGAAGCACGGCATCGCGCTGCATTTGTGGAATGGCTCGGACGGTGAAATTCAGGGGTGATCGGCTGTGGGTGGAGCACCCGTTGACAAGCAAGGCGGTCATCAATCCAACGCTCACTACGATATACCTGTTACTTATCATGGATGTATTATCGTCGCAGTGATCGCAGACGCAAGAAAAAAAAATTTGCGGTTGATCCAGACGGGTTTTGATATGGGGTGAACGGGTGTTGTTTAATCCGCGGTTTCGATTTGCACCGAAGCCAGGCCGGTCGCCACCGATTCGGTAAATTCAAAGACTTTGTCCAGGCCGGTGACCATGAACAGACCCCACACGTTGGTGTTAATGCCACACAGGACGAGTTTACGCCGGTGGTTGTTAATGATTTTTCGCAGCTTAAGCAGTTTGGCGATGTTGGATGAATTAAGAAAATCGACACCGGTGAAGTTCAGCACCACGTCGACACCTTTTTTTTCGTCGATTTTTTCGATCAAGGCAGTTAGATCGTCCGTCAGCGATGGATCATCCTGAAGATCGACCATGAGTATATTGTCGGACCAGTTTTCTATAGGCACAGTTACACACTCCGTTGATTGAAACGTTTGCACAGCCCCAACACTTCGCAAGTCAGGATACCGCTGATGAGGTAGGGTGTCAATGTAAGAAAGCCTTCGTAAGTGAGGGTCCAAGTGCACTCTTCCAGGCGGTGAATTATCTCGTGCGAACCAGTATATCACGATCGATGGAATGTTGTTTGATGGTTTCGTCCGCATCCCCCAGCCAGCGCTGTGCGTCGGTGTAATAGCCCGCCGTGTGTTTTAAGCCCGAAAGTTTTTCACACCAGTACGCGTTGAACATTTTCATGTACAACTCACGCAAGTATTTACTGTACACGGAAGCTAAGGCGATGAGAAAATGTTCGTTTTCGCCCCCGGTGACGAATTCGATACGACACACCCGCTTTGATTTCACAAGGCGATAGGCACTTTTTGTAGAGGTCTCTTCCAGAATTTGTAATTCATAACCGGGCATAGCTGTGCTCAGTGTCTCGCGGTAATGGGTTCGACCGCCGAGTCGATCGACACAGACGCGGATGTGTTCGTCGGGTGCGGTTTGCATGATGCGGTCGATCACGCGCAAGACCAACCCCGAAAGAACCACCGCTTTGTTACGCGTGCTTTTCACCAGCCGATTGTATTGGCCGGTGTTTAACGGCTCAGAAAAAATACCCAACGGCTCGATATGGTGTTCCTTGCAATTACGTTTGACCGCGTTGGCCCGTGTGGCGATATCACCCACGTCGTCACAAACGGGTAGCGATACATCATGGTTTTCATACCAGGGATAATGAGATAATGTTGCGGAGGCGTTTGTAGTAATACCTTGCAACAGTTCTTTGAAGGATTGGGGATGATGGCCCACGACGTGTAACATGACCAACGCCGCTCGTTCCAAGGGTGCCATGCTTTGACGCCGATTGAAAAGTTTTTTGCTGTCGGTAATCGCCAGCCGCCGGGAAGATTTTTTGGGATCCTTGCAGCAGGTCTCCCCGAGCAATTCCCACAGTGAGGTGTTAACGTGTGGATTGGGCATTCGAAACGCCACACCACTGACAACAAGCGGTCCCAACACCGGACCCAACCCCGCTTCGTCGATGCCTGCTAATATCGTCAATGCTGTAGCCCTATGAATGAAATAATATCAAATCATGATCGGCGGACACTGTAGGTTGATGGCGGTGGAATAGCAACAAAAAGCGTAAGTGGCCTGTTATTTCCCGCCTTTGCAGATGGGTTCGAGGAGTTTGAGCAGTTTTTTGCAGTCGCGGCCTTTTTGATCAAACGGATCG
>CBDTZI010000522.1:0-2103 GCA_965364865.1 uncultured bacterium
GATTTTTCCGTGTTCGATCAGGTTCGTGCCTTCGGCGATTTCTTTACCGACCACCGGGATGATACGCCCGCCGGTCAGCGCTATTTTGGCAGGGGGGGAGGCTTGAATCGCTGATGTAAAAGCGAGTATGAGTGCCGAGCAAGCTAGTAAATGGTTCCGATTCACAACAATCTCCGTGTGCTTATATTCGTATTACGACTCTTCGCGAAAAAATCGCGGCTACAGTTTATTGAACTCTCATTCTGTTATCCGTCCCTGCGATCAACCACCGTGACACCCTGAATGAGCACCACCACAGGTGTCGACGTCGCTACAAACGGTTTACCGTTCCACAGAATAAGATCCGCCTGCTTCCCCGCTTCAATCGTGCCGATTTGATCATCCAGTCCCAGAAGTCTTGCCGGGGTCTGGGTCACCGATCGTATGACGTCCGCGAAATCCACGCCGTATCGAACCGCGTACATCGCTTGTCTGGCCAATCCGTTTTCATCACGCAGTTCGTGCGCGGTCAGGGCAGTATCAATCCCTGCCTCAAGCAGAGACTTCATCGTATGCAGTCGTGCCTGTGACACTTCTGCGCTTCGTGCCCGGTAACCCGGGGCGTTTACATAAATGGGCCCATAGATCACGGGCGTCTTGTTCGCTTTGAGTTCGTTGATGCATCGATAGGATTCCGTCGCTTCTTCGAGAATAAACGGGATATCAAACTCCTGGGTTAACCGTATAGCTGCTACAATGTCATGGTGCATGCGCGCCTGAATGCGAAGTGGGGTCTGACCGGACAACACTCGTTCTAAGGTTTTCATCGCAGCGACCGACGGCGTGTCAGCGCCATACACTTCCAATCCCTGTTGATGTCGTTGCGTATCGTATAACGCCTTGCGGAAAATCCAAGTCACACCCATACGCGTGTTGGGGCGTCGAGCGTGCATCGTAACTCGTTTTCTAAAGGGCAGATGATTGCCTCGCCCACGCCACGATGGGTCCGTTCCCATCGCTGCTTTGATGGCGTCAGACTCTCGAATGATGCGTGCGTCGAATGAGCCTGCGGTACGAACGATCGCTCCTTGTGCAGAAATAACCGCAGCGGAGTCCGGTGCGACGAAAACGGTGGTGACGCCGCCGCGTACCAGTCGGTCAAAATCAGGTGAATACATGTTGACCGAATCGATCACGCGAACTTCGGGAACCACCTCGGAGGATTCTTCTGTGCGAACCAGTCGACTTCGCGTGCCCACAGCCATGGCAAAGGGTTCGTCGGGGAAGCCGCACGCCTTACATTTTTTACCGTCTACATGTTGTAATGATTTCTTGCACGTCGAGCCGCAACAATCGACGGTGTTGGGTTCGTGGTGGTGGCCGGGCATGAAAAGCTCATGAAGCAATTCACGCGGGTTACCTTGTATTTTTCCAAGTAGATTTCTTTGGAGATTTGATTGCGTATAGGTGTCGGAAGATTCGATCGAGGCGTTGGCATCGATGAGGCCCGGTGTGATGGAACCGTTTTCGATTTCGATCGTTTGGGCACCGGCTGGAATGGATATGTTTTCTCCGACCTCAACAATTATACCGTCGCGAATTAAAACTATTCCGCCGTGTATCACATTTCCGTTGCCAATGTGCAATTCCGCAGCACGAATCACCGTGATGTCCGCAGCCCGTGTTTGATTGACGCCCGCAATACTAATCAACATCATCAAAACTGAGCCGCAGGCTTTAGCCTGCACGGTGCCTAGGATTTTATTTGTGTTGCGTGGGTGTATTTTTCTAGACGTTTTATGCGCAGTCATGGGGTAACTCCTGTGGTTGAGGCGGTGCGATCACCATTGTAGCGATAAACCCGTTCGCCCTGAATGTATACTTCCAGAACACGCGAATCCAATCGTAATGGGTCGCCGGAATACACCACCAAGTCCGCATCCAATCCCGTCTTGATCGATCCGACGCGGTGGTCTACGCCCGCAACTTTGGCCGCTTGAATTGTGATCGCCTGTCTGGCTTTGTCCGGATTCATTCCGTATCTGACGGCTAAGGCTGCTGTCGTGCGTAATCCATCGGCGGATTGAGCGGGGGTGCCGCCTGCGAAAACAACGGGGATGCCCG
>CBDTZI010000523.1:0-2101 GCA_965364865.1 uncultured bacterium
GGTTCCTTTTGACCACTGGAATCGACCCGAATCAACCGCCGACCAGGCCCTCGTCGTTTGCCGGGAACATAAGCAAGTGTGCCATTTGCCGATATTGCGAATCGGCCATCTTCAGCCCATAGGTCGGTAAGAACTCCATCAATAACTTGAAAGGCTTCGCCGGTAACCACACCTCGTTCTACGTCGAACGGTACAGCCAACAACGACGACTCACGTAGAAAAATTAGATGTCCCGGTGCCAAATAACGCGCGTCAACCGCACGATGCATCACCGGACGGACGGTGCCATCAGCCAGGGAAATCGAAACGATATCATAATCCTGAATCGTTACACCATCCCAAACCGAGGCGAGCAGGTAGTCCGCGCCGGGAACGGCTTGAACCCCGGTAAAGCCAAGTAGAAGTTGCTTATCGTCAACCGCTTTTATCCCCAGCCCGGCGGTGGCCAGTTCCCGTGGTGTTCCACCCTTGTCACTTACGAGAAGAATCTTTTTATTTTGTTGGTTGATAAAGGCGATCGTGCCGTTGTCGAGCCAAGTCCCGTAACCTCCTCCACCATCGTACACCAGCAACGGTGGCCCACCCCTCACGGGTAATTTCATTAATTGATTGCGGGCGAAAAATCCAATCCACCGACCATCCGGGGAAAAGAAGGGATGCGAAGCGCCCTCGGTTCCAGAAACAAGGCGGGCTTCTCCTTTTGATAAATCCTGGATGAATATATGACGTTTCCCCAGCGCATCAGCGACATACGCAATCATCGTACCCGCTGGGTTCAGGCTCAATGTCGGTCCTTCATCATCTCGGCTATACGAATACCCTTTGGGAATATCCACGGCGAACCGAAGTAACTGTGGCTCCATGGTTTGTTGGGCGCTATGAATCGACCAACCAATGCCGCCACCGATGAGTGTGGTCATGGCAAGCAAGAAAGCCATTAACGCTGTGCGCCGACTTCGTCGCCTGGCTCCTACAGTGAGCGCGTCGTGTGCTATGAGTAACCCGCTGGTTGTCGGATCATCCAGTGATGTTTCGATGTTGATGCGTGCGTCACCTATATCGCGAAGGCGTCGTTTGTGGTTCTTGACAAGACATCGGCGTAGCATCAATTGAATCAAAGGCGGAGTCGCGGTAGGGAGTTTTGTCCAATCCGGCTCGCGCTCGAGAATACGAGCGATCATATCCGAAGTGGTATCACCCTCGAATGGCCTGCTGCCCGTAAAACACTCGAACAGAACCACGCCGAAACTCCAGATGTCCGTGCGCTTATCGATCGGTTTACCGCGGGCTTGTTCGGGACTCATGTACGCAGCCGTACCCATGACAACACCGGGCCGGGTAAAATCAGCGGTAATGGTGGGTGAATTCGCGATTTCGGTTTGGCTGTGATCCTCACCGCCGGCGATCGCCTTGGCCAATCCAAAATCGAGTACTTTGACTATTCCATTAGGCGTAACGATGACATTGGCGGGTTTAAGATCGCGATGAATAATTCCTTTTTCATGGGCCGCTTCCAGCGCTTCAGCCATTTGTTTATGGATTTGCAACGTATCTTCAACGTCCAGCGATCCATTTTTTATTTTTTGCGATAACGTTTCGCCCTCAACCAGCTCCATCACCAAAAAACGCTTGTCATCCGATTCTTCAAAACCATAGATAGATGCGATGTTGGGATGATTTAAAGACGCGAGTACTTTCGCTTCGCGTTGAAAACGGGCGACGCGCTCCGGATCGCGGGCGAACGCATCGGGTAACACTTTGATGGCTACCTCGCGATCAAGCTTGGTATCCTTTGCCCGATAGACCGCACCCATCCCTCCCGCACCGAGGGGAGATACAATTTCATAAGGCCCGAGTTGTGTGCCTGCTTCCAACGCCATTATTTCATCTTGTTTGGGTACGTTTTGCCGAACGATCTGATTATCGTGGTAAGAGTGTAGCTTGCAAGTAAAGGTGACCTGCCCCCGTATTTCGGTCCAATTCAAGAATCAGCATCCTCAGGATTGGACAATTACGCATAAGTTCAAGTCACCGTTAAATTGCAGACGTAATTCAGTGGTAGAATGCCAGCTTCTCAAGTCGTTCCCCGTAAGTCCTTTTC
>CBDTZI010000524.1:0-2092 GCA_965364865.1 uncultured bacterium
GTACAAGCTTTTTGTAGGTAATGAGCATTTCACCCCAGCTAATTCGCAGCAAGATCCAATCGTTCCATAGCGATTTGAGAACATCAGTATTTGCAACAGTTTGCATCACAATTTTTATGAATCCTATTGATCTCGCGCTGTTGTTCAGATTAATGATACCAGTCAGTTTTTTCCGGGGAATCCAACTTCGTCCACTCTTACTAGCGATGCCTTAAGACGATCGCGTATTAGTTCACCATTGGAGCCGAGTCGTCCGAACGAAAGTACACCTGTTGGGCAACTCTGTACACAAGCGGAACAACGCACGCATTGGGGATCTTCCATCGCCAACCCCTTGTTCGCAAAGTTCATGATATCAATGCCCTGGTGACAAACGGATGTACATACGTTGCAAGAAATACATTTCTTCTTTTCCGCGAAAATGCGAAACTTAGAAAACCGTGCATAAATGTGCATCAACGCAGCTAATGGACAAGCAAATCGACACCAAACACGACCACTAAACCAGAAGTAGCAGGCCACCCCGAGCACTCCTGCAAGCATGACGTCGACTAGCCACTTATAGTTGAGATAGGGCAATTTTTTAACTAAATAATCAAACCCAATATGAAACACAGAGCCGGGCCAAATCCATCCGCCGACACGCAGTACAAGTAAAACAAACGCAAAAGCCAGCACTGCTTGACCCACCATGTTAATACGATTCCAAATCGGTCCATGTGGCATCTTGTGGCGATGTGCATCACCGAGTGTTTCAGCCAGCGCTCCGCACGAGCAAATCCATCCGCAATACGCACCCTTGCCCCAACGACGGATCAGAAGCGGAATGATTACGAACGTTTGTATGAAGCTGAGGACCAGCCATCCCCAGATTGGGTCAGGAGTGAATACATTCCAAATGAATAACGGCCAAGCCAATACAAATCCGTAGGCTCGCCAGTATGATTCGTTCGGAAAGAACTGGTTGCCAATCCAACCCAATGCTCCGCTTTCAAACCAACCATTGTTCCCCGCCCAGGGCAATAGTATCTGTGGGAGTATAAACAGAGGTACACATTGAATCGCCATCAATGTAATCGTTTGTAGTTTTACATAAGGCGTTCGTCTTTTTCGGATTCGTTTTGTGCCAAATGTTACAACTAATACGCAATACGCAAGAGTGTAGTAAAACCCACCATCACCCATAGAGTTTTTCAGTGTGTAAAGTAAGTGTGTTTTTGAATCAGCTGCCGTTGAAATCGTATCGCCAAGCGAAGAAAAAAGTGAGCCAATGTTAAACGGAAACCAGCCTCGCTGTTGAAACCATCCCTGGATGGGCAACTCTGCGGCATACGTCTTCCAGTGATATAAGAAGACGCAGAAAACTGCGAACAATCCAAAAGAGATATACGTTTTCGGTCTCCACTCACCGCGAATGGGTACATTGCTTCGTCGAAAGAAATCTAGCGGCGGTTCACGCCCGATCATGGAAAAAAGGATGTCGTTAGGTAACGTCTCTATTTTTCCGTTGGCATCTTTAAGATCCACCGCGTCGTCACGAATATCGACGATTTGTGTTGACATCGCCAGGCAGATCGAACCTTCTCCAATTCGTGCGCACATCGCAGGTGTGAATGATGTTGTCACTCGTTCGGAAGTAGGGTTTTCGACGGCGACATTCGCAGCAGGATCAGCTACTAGTTGGTCAAGCTTTTCAACATTTTCAGGCTTGGGACGTGAAAACGAATCTCGACGATAACTGTGCGTGACTTTTGCACCTGCAATTGCTAAAGCGATCGACGCCTCAATGGAAGAGTCTCCACCCCCAACCACGAGCACGCTCTTACCGGCAAACTCTAGTGGATCATGTAAGCGATTAAATACTTTTTCTTTATCCTCACCGGACACACCGAGTTTTCGAAAATTGCCACTTCGACCAATGGCTACGATGACACGCTGTGCTTGATACGTGATGTCTTTCGCCTGTAGGACAAATGCTTTTCCCTTGCGTTTTACGCTTTCGATTCTAGAAATAACAGGCGCGATACTGTGCGCTTCACGTTGCGCTTCCAACTCAGCTACAAGGTCCTCTTTGACCTCCGCGGTTAGCTGT
>CBDTZI010000525.1:0-2088 GCA_965364865.1 uncultured bacterium
AAAGGGATTTTACCATATCGGAATCGAATTGTTTATTCGCACAATCGTTGAGTTCCACCAGTGCTTCGTCGATGGAACGTGCTTTTCGATAAACACGATCGGTGGTCATGGCGTCAAAAGCGTCGGCGATGAGGAGTATGCGTGATCCGATGGGGATTTGTCGATCTGTCAGGCCGCTGGGAAATCCGGTACCGTCTACATATTCGCGTTGATGGCGGATGATTTGAATTTCGGATTCTAAAATTCGCAAGTGGTCGACGATGCGCGTACCGATCAGCGGAACCTGATCAAACACAGATCGTTCCAGTGGCGTAAGTTGTGAACGTTTCATCAGGATGCGGTCGGGCACGCCAATTTTACCGATGTCGTGAAGAAGCGCTGCGTTGTATACGGCTTTGACGACAGGTTGATTGAGCTGCATATACTCCGCCAGCTCCTGCGCATAAAACGCAACATTTAATGAATGTCTCGCTGTGTAGGGATCTTTCTCGTCCAGGGTTTGCAGCAGGGCGGCGATACTCTGCATGTACACATCCTTCGCCTGTGTGGAGAGTACGGCGATTCTGCGGCGCATCCATTCGACATCATCCCGTTCAATCATTTCGTTGATTTCGTGATTTTCATCCAGCTCGTTGGCGGAGGCGACCTGGTCACGTCCTCTTCGTTTGGCGAGATAGAGTGCACGATCCGCGACATCCACCAGTGTCGATCCACTCTTTGTATCGACATCCATCGAGTCCGCAATGCCGATGGAGACGGTCATGACGTGTTGATTACCATGGTCGATGTGTATCGTATCCTTGACGGAGTTTCGTATGCGTTGTGCGATGTGAATGGCGTCAACGGCAGCGGTTTCGGGCAACAGGATGGCAAATTCATCTCCCCCGAAGCGTGCGACGGTATCCATCGCCCTTACATTTTCCGCGAGGATTTTGGAGATCTGTTCGAGGGTATGGTTTCCGGCGAGGTGTCCAAACGTATCGTTGATGGCTTTGAAGAAATCGATATCAATCATCATCATAGAGAGAGAGTGACCATATCTTCGCGCTCGATCGAGTTCGGCGACCAGAATGTGGTTGAATTGATCGTGGTTAAATAATCCTGTCAATCCATCGGTTAAGGCTGCCCGGCGTAATTGTTGATGCATTTTCCAGACGCGCAGGCCGACGTGAATACGGGATACCACTTCCTGCAGGTCGAATGGTTTGGAAAGATAATCATCGGCCCCTTTTTCCAATGCTTCCGTCAACGCCTCACTCCCTCCGGCGCTCATGACAATGATGTAGGTGTCCACCTTGTCTTTTTCTTTTCGTATCAATTCGCACAATTCAACCCCCCCGCCATCGGGTAGGTCGTAATCGCAGAGAATGATTTTGGGGTTGTGGGTATCCGCCAGAAGAATACCGGTTTGATAGTCGTGAGCGGTGATGATGTTGAGGTTGGCGCGTTGAAGCACATGCTCAAGTAACTTGAGCTGATCCACGTCATCTGCAATGACCAATACACTAATGTCAGAAACCGTACTCAATCCGACTACTCCGTCTGAGAGTCTCAACAAGTTTTTCTATGTACAAAGTTATTGCGCCGTGTGGATAGAGATCGCGTGATAGATCAATCATGATCTAGCGCGCCTCGCATATAACTTTCCTGTTAATGAGAAGTGTCACACTTTTGAACTAGAATCACCGAAACACTATTCAACCAGATTATTCATCGGGTGCGTGTGTAGCTGACTTCATGTGAAAATAAGCACATCAGTCTTGCTTGAATTGTATTATCGGAAATTGAGTAAAAGGCTTACTGTTATTTTTTTCTAGTTTTGAAAATTGAAGGAGGTTATTGGAGCCACTGCGAGACGTTGTATGTTGAATAAATGTACGTCCGGAAAAACAAACTATTTCAATTCGACATCCCAATAGGCTGCATCGAGAAATGTTTTCCATGTGGAATAGCGTCGATCCGATAACGTCACACTGACCGCCGGATTTCTTTTTGGTTTTTCGGGCGCACGGATCAGATGAATGCCTGCCTGGTGAGGGGTTCGACCTCCTTTTCGGACGTTGCATTTCACGCATGCACACACGATGT
>CBDTZI010000526.1:0-2084 GCA_965364865.1 uncultured bacterium
CCAGAATCAAAGCGGCGTTACGTCGAACCGATGCGGGTAAGGGACTGCCACGTGAAATGCAGATCGGCGACTCTTCCGTGGATCTCGTCAAAGGATTAATCGTTCGCGGCGAGGAAACATTTAACCTCGGCCACTTTGAGCTTGAAATACTGAAAATGCTGGTCGAAAACGCCGAGCAACCCGTCGACCGAAATAAATTGCTGGATGTGATCTGGGGACTGGAAGGTTTTCCAACGACCCGAACGGTGGATAATCACATTGTCAGCCTGCGTCGAAAAATCGAACCGGACCCCAAAAATCCGCGACACATCGTTACCGTACACAGCATCGGCTACCGATTTGTCCCGTAAAGAATCCTGATTCTGTAATCGTAATACAATTTTGATCGATTCGAACAGTATTGTTCGCCGTTCTGTGTAACAACTGCGCAATGCAATTTTAGCGCACATGCGTTTAGCTTATCTAAAGCCGCATTCACCACTCTATTACAACCTCTTACAATAATTAGGTGACCCCATTTGAATATTTCATGCGTCTCATACGTATAAGTTATAGTTGATACGCGTTAGAGAAATACAAGGCGTTTGAAATGACTCAATGTAATTATACCGTCACACATACGAATGATGTTTGCCGCATTGAACATCAGGTAACTCGACTTCGTAGTATGTTAGCCACCGCATGGGGAAAGGGTTGTTCAAAAAGTTTTATTAGTCGTATCGAACAACTGATCCAAAAACGTTGGCTGCTGCTCGAAGAAAAAATATAGGCCTCCTTCATCGACTTATGTCGGCGTGACGCACCGACATCGCGATGCAGGCCGGGTGATCCCTAACCACCCGGTCTGCATCCCCTCCTTTTTTATCAAACACAATCAATTCACAGCCTGTGACTGCAATTTGATCAACAATAACGATTTTGCTTGCGATCACGCCGCTCATCCATCACAATAGATATAGAATAGTATCAACATCGATTTTACTTTGGAGGTGATGCAATGCCAACCGCTCAGACCATTCTAGCCCATAAGAATTCGGACGTCGCGACCATCGAAGAGTCTGCAAACGTACTCGACGCAGCCAAGTTGATGAACGAACGCCATATCGGAGCGCTGGTCATTACCAAAGGCGATCGGGTTGTCGGTATTTTCACCGAACGCGATATTCTGAACCGCGTGGTAGCGGAAGGACTCGAACCCAGAGACACACAACTCAACAAGGTCATGACCTCGCCGATGGCCTGTTGCAATCGCAATACCAAGTTGGCCGAATGTAAATCCGTGATGTCATCCAAGCGTATTCGACACTTGCCGGTGGTGGAAGATGGCAAGCTGTACGGCATGATCTCTGCGGGCGACATACTTGCGAGCGAGTGCGAAGACCAACAGGCCACCATCGAATATCTGCACGAATATCTCTACAGCCATCGATAAAAAAACGAGGAATTTTAGATGTATCGAATGAGTAAGCATTTTATTTTGTTGACGGTAGCCCTGGTGATGATTTCCACGGGCGGTTGTGTCAGACGTACACTGTCGATTACCACTGAACCGCCTCATGCGCTGGTGTTTCTTAATGATCAGGAAGTGGGCCGTAGCAAAGTTTCGACTGATTTTCTGTGGTATGGCGATTATGACGTGGTGGTTCGCAAGGAGGGATTTAAGACCCTGCACACCCATTGGGAAATCAAACCACCCTGGTATCAAATGATCCCCGTAGACTTTTTCGCCGAGGTGTTGTGGCCCGGCCATTTTCACGATCAACATGAACATCATTTTGTGTTAGAGCCGATGTCTCGACCCTCGAACGAAGAATTGATTGGCCGCGCAATGGAAACGCGCATGCAGGCATTAAACCCCAGAAAATAATTTATTCATCCATCCAGACTCAATCGGAAACATGGGTCAGGTCTGATCCAGCCAGACCAAACCGGCGGCGCCGATCACGCTGGCATCATATCCTAATTTTGCCAACGTATTGTGAAAACTCTTATCATGCACTACATTTCTCAATATGAACATTCTTAATCTATACGGTGTTCTTCAATATCGTCCCAGAGGGACGAAGTAAAAATAGCCCGGCGAT
>CBDTZI010000527.1:0-2069 GCA_965364865.1 uncultured bacterium
CCGCAAAATCAATCGGATGGAGCCACACTGAAGGGCCCGACGTGATCCAGTCATGAACGAGTACGCCATCCATGGCGTGAGTCGGTGCATCTCCCCATCGAAAACCACCGGCTGTGATGCTGTTCATAAACACAATGGCAGAAATCGCGATCAGCGCAGTGATGACGACTGCGTTGATTTTGAATGAGGGTGGATCAACGGGTTTATCAGATGGAAGACGTACCATGCGCATGTTATCGGCACAGGATGAGTGGCACTGAAAAATCGTCGTTTCAGTCGCTTCCCAGACGCTTGGTACTTGCACGAGTTGAAGACGGGGTTGGGTTTGGCTGGGTTGGATGCAAAGGTGCCTGGTTGAATTTTCGTAAGTGGGGTACAGAAACATCCGATAACGATGGTGAGTACGCGAATGGTTTCTCTATGGGAATGGGCTTTTATGATTTCATCCGGAAAAAATGTGGCTACCCATCCTGTCGATCGACTGACGGATCAGGACTTGTGTTCGATTCTTCAGCGATTGGATCGGTCGGGGATGCGCGTACCCTTGTCGGCTGCTCTGAAGGAGATTGCCCGCTACCGTCATACTCTCCAGGCATTACCAGCGGATCCAACGGGCGAGCTGAAAATTCTTGATCTCGGGGCGGGTCGTCAGTGGTTACCGTTTTATGAGATCGTGCTTGGATATCGAAACCTGACGGTGAATACCAAATATCCTGATTCCTCCGAATGGACGGGGTCGCTGGACGTTTCCGGCGTGGATGATGCTCACGTCGACGTTTCGGTGTTCGACGTCGAGCAGGATTTATTTCCTCATGCGGATCATGAATTTGATGTGGTGTGTTGTTTTGAATTGCTGGAGCATCTGGCGATTGATCCCATGCACATGATGGCTGAGATTCAGCGGGTGTTAAAGCCCGGCGGAATTCTGGTGTTAACGACGCCCAATGTCGTGCGATCGAGTAATGTCGTGTCGATGCTACTCGGCGAGCATCCGTATAGCTGGTCGCCTTACAACGGGTTTGATACCAATCGCCACAACCGGGAGTACACGCCTCACGAGATTGGTTTGCTTATGAAATCGGCGGGATTGTCAGCCCAAAGGC
Organism: uncultured bacterium; assembly: GCA_965364865.1. Classification (GTDB taxonomy): domain Bacteria; phylum Planctomycetota; class Phycisphaerae; order UBA1845; family UBA1845; genus CBDTZI01. The sequence continues at coordinate 1,104 of CBDTZI010000527.1, forward strand.
TTGATACTGTTGGCCGCAAAAAACGAGGAATGAAGAGGGATCTGCTTGCCCGCCTCGTGTCATTGATCCTGTCGCCGGTGCCCGGTTGCCCGCCTTCCATGAGACGGGACTTGATATGTTGTGTTGCGAGAAATAACAGAAACCTGAAAGATCGCAGACCGGGCTGGCTTTACTATGACATGAGTGACCGTGTGGTCTCGTCCTCCGCGTTGGGTGAGGTCGAAGACGATGTACTTATCACGGTATAACGCCGTATTAGTAGTGAAAACACATCTTGCGGATTTAATCAACCCTTCGTTGAGCAGAGGTCAGGAATGTGAAAATTTCAGCCGTCGTCCGTGCGTAATCAATTTCGCTTGATGATACTTTCGCCTTCCAAATCATCCGATGACTATGGAGACGTGGAAAATCGGACCTTGGTTGTTCGAATGGAATTTGTACGGAATCGTTTATGTGGCCATTAAAAAGCATCTTATGTTTTTTCGGTTTTTGGGTAGCGTGTGTACTCTCGTTGGTCAATCCGATCATTGGTGTGATCAATTACATGATGATCTATCAGGTCAATCCCAACAACACCTGGTGGGGTAAGCCGCTGAAGGATATGGGGATTCGATTTTCATTGTTGGCCGCCGCGTTTACGGTGTTGGGCATTTTTACTTCTCGAAAACGTATTCCCAATCTCAGGCCCTACATTTCCATGTGGGAATTAGCCATCCTTGGTCTGGTGTTGATCGGTGCGATCAATCTGATTAACGGCGTGGTCCACACGCCCAACAGTTATTATGCATTTGAAAAACTCTGGAAGACGATGTTGTTCGTGTTGATTCTAGGTCGGTTGGCCGTGAGTTTTGACAATCTTCGCATGATGGTCTGGTGTCTGGTGGCGGGAAGTTTGTATCTGGGCCATGCCGCTTATTCCGCACCCACATCGTCGTTTTTGCTGGGACGTCTTGATATGATCGGCGG
>CBDTZI010000528.1:0-2064 GCA_965364865.1 uncultured bacterium
CCTCTGATTCATCCCCTACCCCTGAGCAGATTACCGCCGCGATCAATCCAAACCCTCGCCAGATCATCAATCATGCCCTGGCGACCTGTACGGAATGTCATGATGAGATCGACGAGGACGAGAGCCTTCCCATACTTTTTCATCTGCTGGACGATATCGCCACGGCGGAACGGTATTACGTGAAGACGGGTAATCGGCTCAATCAGCTCGCAAAAGGCGTATTGCTGGTGGACAATCAGCGGTTCAAGTTTCAGGATGCAAAAACACACCTGATCGCGCTGGCTCCGCTACAACACACGCTCGACAACACCATCGTGGGTGAAGAGGTCGAAAAATTGAATGCGGTCTGCGATGAAATCAATGCGGATTTGGACGTTCTCGAGAGCGGACTTCGCTGGCGATATAAAGCGTTGATTCCCATCTGGGCATTTTCGGTGTTCTTTTCGATCTTGCTCTACGTCAAATTTAAGCAACTCAAAGCGAAGTATGTAAAACCTTTGCCGAAAGAAGTGAAGTGAATTAGAGATTCAAAGAATGATGACACCAACCAACCCCAAACAAAATTCCACTCGCAGAGGCTTTCTGGACTGGATGATCGCGTTTTGCAGCGTCATCACTGGCCTGGCGATGACCATACCCGGCTTGATGTATCTCTGGCCGGTAACAAGAAAAGGTGGCTCCGAAAACGTCGAAGTTCAAGGCGCAAACAATTTACAACCCGGGGAATCCATCACGATGCATGTAGGCGGAAAAGCGGTCATCGTCGTCCGCCAACGAGATGGATTCAAAGCGTTTTCGGCGATTTGCACACATTTGGGTTGCCTGGTGAGATGGGATACACCCACCAAGAAATTTTTATGCCCCTGTCACGCAGCTACGTTTGATGCGGACGGAGGCGTGGTCTCCGGACCACCCCCAGCCCCCTTGCCGATCTATAGCATCAAAGAGGTTGGCGAGAAAGTTTTTGTTTCCGCAGCATAATGATTGGATCAGGTAATTACGAATGAATCTTGTAAAACCCATCAAAAAGTTTTTTGACAGCCGGTTTGATACTGAAGTGGCTGAATCCTTTATCGACAAGCAGATGCACAAAAGGCTTCCGCCGCATACGGGTTGGCTGCACATTTTTGGAAGCCTGTCGATGCTGCTGTTTATCAGTCAAACCATCACAGGGATATTGCTTCTCATCTATTACCGCCCGACCCCCGAAGCCGCCCACAAATCAATCCAATACATTACCGCCGAAGTACAATACGGCTGGCTATACCGACAGATCCACGCGTGGGGCGCGACCGTGATGATCGCGGCCCTCCTTTTGCACATGCTGCGAACCTACTTTTTCGGAGCCTATAAAAAACCACGCGAATTGACCTGGGTCACCGGTGTCTTGATTTTTATCTGCACCATTACGTTTGGTTTCACCGGATACTTACTACCCTGGAATCAAATCGCATTCTGGGCCACCACCGTCGGCACGGAATCCGCGAACAAAGTACCGCTTATCGGCGCCTGGTTGCAATACTTCCTTCGTGGGGGTGAATCGGTCACGGGCGAAACATTATCGCGGTTCTTCGTGGTACATGTAATTATTTTGCCGTGGATTCTTACCGGCCTGATCGCGGTGCATTTGTTCTTAATGCGACTGAACAACCTCTCCACCACCGAACCGGTCGGCGAGGAAAAAACGATCGCTCCGGAACATGGCATCCCGTTTTTCCCGGTACACGTCGCGAAAGAAGGTGTCGTAGCTGTTCTTCTGGTCGCGGTGCTGGTCACTTTGTCCATCGTCTCACCGTGGGAAATTGGCGAACCCGCTGATGCGCTGGTGACGCCAAATCATATCAAACCAGAATGGTATTTCCTACCGAGTTATCAATTGCTGAAATACTTTGAAGGGCCTTATGGTGCGATCGTGGGGATATTTGCCTGTTCCGTCCCGTTTGTACTGCTGATCTTCTGGCCGTTCCTCGATCGCGGCAAGGAACGTCATCCGCGTAAACGGCCCATCGCCGTTACGTTTGGCATCATCGGATTGGTCAGTGCATTGTTTCTGGGATTTTTAGG
>CBDTZI010000529.1:0-2043 GCA_965364865.1 uncultured bacterium
TATGCTGCTGTATGGTTTTGATGCCGTATTTTGTGTTGTTCGTGTTCAATGGAATACTCCCATTCCTGTTGTGCTTATGCCACGATTGCACCACCCAGCGCATTGGGGCTTTATTTGTTGAGTAGACTACATTTGCCGGGTCCAAAAAGCAATCATGGATTGTGGTGTACATGGCAAACGCCGTGCCTGAATGTGCGAAATGCCGGCCTTCGCAAGTGGAACTGGGTTGTTATAGTGAACGTCAAATCATCTTCAATTTTTCTAAAAAAGATTCGTAGATGCGTTGAGTGAGGGGGCCAACGTTTCCGTCGCCGATGGTACAATCGTCGATGGTGGTAATGCTCAATGCCTCGGCGGCTGTGCTGGACAAAAACACTTCGTCGGCACCGAATAAATCGTCTAATGAAATGCGCTGTTCTACGTATTCGATGTTGATGGAATGAGCGCAGTTAAGCAGGAAATTTTGCGTGACGCCGCGCAGGATGGATTCGTTTCGCGGCGGGAAATACAGCGTGTTATTTTTGACGATGAAAATGTTGGCGGAGGTGCATTCGCGCACTTCACCCTCGGGAGTGACCAGGATCGCGTCGTGACATCCTTTCTCCATCGCTTCGTAACGGGCGAGGGTGTTGGGCAGCAGGATCACCGCTTTGATAAAACAGTTAGCCCATCGCTGATCGGTGACGGTGGCCATTTTTACGCCGTTTTGACGCGTCTCCTCGGGTACGACCGGTCGTTCCTTAAACGTCATCACAACGGTGGGGGTAATGTTTTGCGGGATGACATGGTTACGCGGAGCCACGCCGCGGGTGATCTGGATGTAGACCATCGCGTCTGAAAATTCACTGCGACGTAAACCCTCTTCGATGATCGGTTCAAGCGGTTGAGTTTTGAAATCGTAGTTGAGTTTAATCCCAGCTACGCTTCGTTTGCATCGCTGCAAGTGTTCGTCCAGCAGAAACGGTTTTCCATTGTAGGTCACAATGACCTCATAAATACTGTCGCCAAACTGAAACCCGCGATCTTCGATTGACACTTTCGCGTCTTCGATCGCACAGTACACTCCGTTGATATAAGCCAATTCCGGCATAGATAATAATCCTTTATTATAAAAAACACTGTCGGACCAGCCGTCAGGAACCCCTCTTTATTACATCTCTACAAGTTCGCATGGAACTCATTTACATTTCTGGTGCGGATTTACCCAGCGCCTCGCGCACAGTGGTTAACCACTCAAAACACTGGTTACGTCTTTTTTCGTCTCGCAGCGATTCCATCGACTCGGTCAGATGTTTGTCAGCGACTTCAAATTGATGCAGGTCTCGGGCGTAGATGATACCCAATAATAGTTTGATGTCAGTCGAGTCATTGGATCGTGGATAACATTCCACGAATCGATCGAAGGCGGCAGCGGCCTGCGGGAATCGGCCCGTACGATAAAACTCTCGGGCGATGGCCATCTGATTTTTTTCCGATAGACATTGTCGCGGGTCTTTGGCGATCAACTGTTCAAACAGTTGAACACCCGAATCGATATCGCCACGAATGACGGCGTCACTAATTTTCGTACGAAAATCTGAAATTTCATCGAGCCGTTTTTCCTGGTCGTCCCGTTCCGCCGGGGTTAATACAACCGGTCGCACGACCGTGCCATATTGCGCCTGTGCGGCGGCATTGGGATCGGACATCGCTGATGAAAAAGCACGTCGCTGATTCCACCGTTTCCACAACGCGAGCATGTCGAACTGATCGCGGGGTATCGCTCGAAAAAACAGCAGAAACAGAGCTGAGAGAAACCCGAAGAGGTAGCCGGCTATGTGTGCGGCGTGGGCGGTATTCCCGGCTCCACCCATGGACGGACTGATGAGGTTATCCCACAACACAATTTTGACGAGGATCAAGATCATGGCTGGGACTTGGATGAAATGAATGAAGATGAAGAACCAGATCAACACCGTAACCCGACTTCGCGGAAACATGACCAGATAGGCCGTCGTCACCGATGCGATCGCCCCCGAAGCGCCTACCAGCGGATGGTCGTTC
>CBDTZI010000530.1:0-2016 GCA_965364865.1 uncultured bacterium
GCGGCACATTGCAGAACGATATCCTCAAGGAATTTCATGCGCAAAACGAATATGTTTTTCCGCCCCAACCCAGCGTCAATCTGGTCATCGATACGATCGAGTATTGCACTGAGAATATGCCACAATGGAACACGGTAAGTATCAGTGGCTATCACATTCGCGAAGCGGGTTCGTCGGCGGCGGAAGAGCTCGCCTTTACACTGGCGGATGGGATGGCTTACGTCGAAAAATCGATCGAACGCGGCCTTGATGTTGACGCGTTTGCTCCGCGATTAAGCTTTTTCTTTGACGCACACAACGATTTCTTTGAGGAGATCGCCAAGTTGCGAGCAGCTCGACGGATCTGGGCACATGTGATGCGTGACAAGTTCAAAGCGAAGAACGAGCGAAGCTGGCTGCTGCGTATGCACTGTCAAACTGCTGGCGTCACGCTGACCGAACAACAACCAACGAACAACCTGATTCGTGTCGCCTATCAAGCGTTGGCGGGCGTACTGGGTGGCACGCAATCATTGCACACCAACAGCATGGACGAAACGTTGGCCCTGCCGACCGAAAACGCAGCTAAGCTCGCCCTGCGAACACAACAGATCATCGCTCACGAAACCAATGTAACGCAGGTCGTCGACCCATTGGGTGGCAGCTATTTCATTGAAAAATTGACGAACGAGATCGAGGCGAAAGCATACGCCATTTTCGATCAGATCGACGCGATGGGTGGTGTTTTGGCTGCGGTGGATCGCGGCTATTTCCGTCGAGTCATCGCGGAGTCGGCGCAGGCACAGCAACGAGATATCGATTCGGGCAACCAAAAAATCGTCGGCGTAACTGACTTTGTTGATGACAGCCCACCGGATATGGAAATTTTGCAGATTTCGCATGAGACGGAAAAAGTGCAGGTAAACAAGCTTAAACAATTACGTTCATCGCGCGACGCTGCAAAACACGAAAACGCATTGAACCGTCTAAGAGAAGACGCGAAAACAGGCGTTAATGTCATGCCCGCATTGGTTGAAGCAGCGAAGGCCGATGCGACCGTGGGCGAGATGATGGCTACGATGAAAAAAGTATTCGGCGCGTACGACGGGGGACCGGAGTGGTAGCGCTAATCACGGAAATCGAAGGAAATGAAACGTTGAGTGAATCGCAGGAACATCCTCGTTTATTGTTGGCGAAGATCGGTCTGGATGGCCACGATCGTGGTGTCAAAGTTTTGGCACGTTCGTTTCGTGATGCCGGCATCGAAGTGATTTATACCGGCTTGTGGCAGACGTGCGAAGCCACCATGCATGCCGCACTGCAGGAAGACGTGGACATCGTTGGCGTAAGCTTGTTGTCCGCCGCTCACATGACGGTCATGCCAGAACTGATCAAACTTCGCAAACAAATGAATATCGAGCATATCCCGCTGGTACTTGGCGGTATCGTACCCGTAACGGATCATCCCGCCTTGCTGGAGATGGGCGTGGCTGCGGTGTTCAACCCCGGTTCGTCCGTGGATGATATCATTGGCAAGATCAGGGAAATCGTCGCAGACAATCATCAAATTTCTGTTGATGAAGCTTGTGAAGGGTATGATAAAAAAGATGTACGCAGTCTGAGCAAACTCATCACTGCGGTTCAACGCGGGGACGGGTTGAACGGCTGGAACCCGCCGAAGGGTCATGCCAAAATTATCGGTGTGACCGGTGCACCCGGCGTGGGGAAAAGTTCGTTCATCGCAAGACTGGGTCAAGAGCTGCGTGATCGCAATAATAAAGTGGCAGTGGTGGCGATCGATCCGAGCAGCCCGATTACCGGCGGCGCGTTGTTGGGTGATCGACTGCGCATGATGAAGGGTGATCCCGACACTGACTTTTTTATTCGCAGTTTGTCTTCGGGGAAAACGCAGGGCGGCCTCGCTCCACATTGCCAGGAAGTGGTGCAGCTGTTAGACGGTTATGGATTTGATTATATTTTAGTCGAAACGGTGGGTGCGGGTCAGGCGGATGTAGCGATTCGAGAAATTTCCGATCA
>CBDTZI010000531.1:0-1997 GCA_965364865.1 uncultured bacterium
TACATGTCGATTATAGCATTTTTGCCGCCACGGGGAAATATCCTTTAACGCCTGGCATTTGTACCGAGACGCGTCAGCGATAAAGCAAGAGAAAATTGTAACGCGTGGCTTTTATTACGAAATCAGAACATGCTCACATAAGTGTGAGGCATGACATCTAGCGATAAAAATTAACTTTATTCCACTGGCAGGGTTTGGGCATGAGCACCGATGTCGGTGGCTTTGGAAATCGACCAATAGAGTCGCTCGGTCGAAAGCATGGACGAACCCGGATGGCTGTATCGTAGCTTGTGCATCAGCTCCCATGGATTGTTCACCGCAATCGTGCCGACGAATTGCGGGTTTTGAGCGTCTCCAAAATTAATAGCCTTGCCGTCTTCACCGTGACAGGCCTGGCAGGTATCGGAGTAGGTAAAGCTGCCGAACAACGCATTGCCGGTAAACAGATTGCTGCCGTCTATGAAATCATCCGTTTGAATGACACCTTCCAGAGAAAACTTCACCAGGTCCCACAGGTCGGTATCTGACAAACCATAGGCGCTCATGTTGTGGCCATTGGGCACGTCGTTGGGATCGGCCTTGAGAAGATTGAAAATTTCACGCGAATTCAAGGTCGTGTTTTCGATGCCGAGGATGTCTGTAAAGTGCGTCCCTGTGCTATACGCACCGTCACGGCCTTTATAGTCCCATCCGTGACATTCCTTGCAGCGAAATGTGGTTGGTCCTGTTTTGATGCCGACTTCGGGGTAGAGTGGATGATCGCCGGTGGGTTCCGTTGCCCCGTTCACGATCCACCACTTGTCATAGAGTAATCCGCCACGCATCGCATCCGCCAACACATATCCGGCGGGGTTGGCAGCGGTGGAGCCAGTCATCGCAAACCAAAATTCGTAATAATCGTCGAGTGAAACATCACCGTTTTGATCGAAGTCCACAAACTCGCACCGTTCGCCTGTGGCGGGGTCGGTATCATTAAAACATCGTTGCAACATGGCGAAATCAGCAAGGTCGAGGTCGGTATCGCCGTCGGCGTCACCGGGGATCGCGTGAATCATGGGTGCGTATCCCTGATAAAAATGATCGCCGAAGAATACCGCTGCGTTGTTGACGGCGTTGCCTGCGGCGAAAAGTGTGAGGTGTCCAGCGTTGTTCGCTGGAGCTTGCCACTGTAGATTGTATTCGTAGGTGTGCCCGTTGCTTACCCAGTTGGCAATCGAATCATCAACACCGGCGGATTTCTGAGTCACATAGTTTACGTTGCTGCCGCTATCTGCGTAGCTGGTGTTGTTCGAATCACTGACCCAAAGATCACCGACGTGGCCAACTGCGTTTTCGGCGCTGAGTTCAAACCCCGCGCCGACTTGTGTGCTGTCTGTAATGCGAACCGTGATGTCGTAGAATTTGTTGTTGATATAGCGGCGGGGTGCGCCGAGGATTTCAACCTTGCCCGGCCCTTGTGTGAAATCTTCATGGCAGGCTATGCAGTTGCCACCACCAAAATTATAGCCGCTGGGTCCACCAGAATATCGGGATGCGACTATATTGGATTTGGCCATACCGGTAGAAATGATGCATGCGATCGCTGTGAATAAGCTGATGGTGATGAGTATGGTGTATCGGGCCTGCATGTAATCTTCCCTCATGAAAAGTTTCTCGGCCATGACTTTACTGTAAATTTTCGTGTATCAATCCCCTACTCACGCTGCTTATCTTATTCCGCGGTCTGGGGCAATTCAATATGCCAAAATTGGGATGATAACGAAGGGGACGCAACGAATGTGGGTGAGGAGGTCCGATACCGGTTGTCTTGTCCGATAACCGGGGCTATGATCGTTCTGATGAGTCAAAGTGAAAGCCAGAAACCACCGTGTTGTTGTTGGTGGAAAGTACACCTCAGATTCTGAGCGTATTTTTATCAGTCACGATTACAAACAAAAATTGTCGGGGCGTTCCATGAAACTATCAGCCGCACAACATCTCAACGGCTTGCAACGTCT
>CBDTZI010000532.1:0-1996 GCA_965364865.1 uncultured bacterium
ATCCTTCCAGCGTGAAAAACAACAACCCGCCGAGTCCGCAAAGAACCGTCCAGGATAGTCGATGGTAGGCCGACGTCCGTTGTCTGAACCATACGATATATAATACGGGAATGATTACGATGATGGAGAAAATTTTCGCGGATAAACTGACTGCGATGATCAGCCCGCATAGCAGGCCGAGGATATTCGCCCTGGTTTTGGAAGGCGTTAAGGTTGTCTGCCAGGCTAATATCATCGCCAGCGTCACCCAGCAGCAAGCGTGAACGTCGGGATAAGCCACGGACGAGAGCGTTAGAAAGTAAGGCAGCATCGATAAGATCGTAGCGGCGCACAGTCCCACCCACCAGTTCCAAACCAGTTTTCCCAGGATCGCCACGAAGAGAACACAGAAAACCGACGCGATGATTGACGGTAAGATGACAGCGAACGGATGATACCCGAGCAGTGAAACAGAAGCGACGATGGGGAGTATGATCGTTGATCGAGCGTAATGATGATGTACACGCTGGATCGGTTCACCCTTTAGAATGTGCTCTGCGGCTGTGTAATATCCCGTGTCGTCCGACGCCAACCAACCCGTGGGATCTGATACGCGGATAGAAACGGTCGTGATCAAAAGAACAACGAGCCAAAACATCGCCCAGCGGGGTATACCATCGGTTGTGTCTGCTGAATTCATGATTGATCTCACTTATCGGTCCAAGGTTTACGGACATTCTATCGGTCGATTGGTGGGCCGGATCAAGGTTGGAGGGGTGAATTCGTGGACGAATACTCGATTGGTATCGCTGAAAAACATATTTCAGACTGAGATGGGTACATCAGTCATCTTGTGAAAAACGAAGGATCGTATCACTTGCCAGTACTTCAAAACACGCACTCACAATGACCTGTAGCTTCAAAGCTCGAAAATCCGATATCTTATGTAGAGCTGTTGTCTTTAGCTGGATCGATGTACACGATGACCATTATGAACGATTATTTGTGCGATATGCAGTCTGCGACTGCGTTGTTGCGGCCCCGCGAAATCGAAGCGGCTTATTCGTTGTTGCTGAGGGCGTTGAAAGAGGGCCGCAGCGTCTATCTTTGTGGAAACGGTGGTAGTGCATCGACGGCATCGCATATGGCGGTCGATCTGGGAAAAAACATTCCGACGGGGCCCGGACCTCGCATGCGTGTGCTTTCGCTGACGGATAACGTGGCCTGGCTGACTGCACTGGCGAATGATTTGAGTTACGACGATTGTTTCGCCGAGCAGCTGATCAATTATATCAAGCCCAACGACCTGCTGATTGGGATCAGCGCGTCAGGTGATTCGGAAAACGTGGTTCGTGCGTTTGAATTGGCCAAGCGTGTCGGAGCGGATCGGCTGGCGATGATCGGATTTGACGGCGGGCGATTGGTCAATCTTTCGACTGCGCGAATATGGATCGATTCGCACGATTACGGAATTGTGGAAAGCGTTCATCTATTTATCACGCACTTATTGGTGCGGATGCTTTCGCAGCAAGCCAGGCAACAGAATCAAATGGACGCGGTTGAGACCATTCCTTCGTCGCGAGAAACGATTCAGAAAGATACGATCATTCATAGTAAATGATCTGTTGTAATGTTTTTCTTGTGGGGTGGCACGGTTCCGCCACGGCGGATCCGTGAGTATTCCTTTTGTTATGCATGGACAAATGGGTTTGTCCGTGGTACTCGTGATGAACCCCTGGATTCAATTCATGACGTTGGCATCCTGCGAAACCCAACTCGGCGTTTATCACAACAAAGATTATTTACGAGCAGCGACGATGTTGGAGCCTGATAGTGAGTTACAGGTTTTTCGTTGTGGTGAAGCGGTGGTTCCGCTGATCGTAAAACCGTTACCTGCTCCATGTGGCACAGGGTTTGACGCCATCACACCCTATGATTTTTGCGGCCCCATTTTGCAGGGTGAATCTGCGACGGATGTGTGGGATTCATTGCGGGCATGGGCGATGGAGCGTGGAAT
>CBDTZI010000533.1:0-1963 GCA_965364865.1 uncultured bacterium
TCTTTCCGCCGCCTCGTTGTATGAGCATTAGCCACAATACGCACGCCACGATCAACTCTCTTACCAATGGGAAAATTGATACGCCGAACATCCAGGCCTTGGGGATCTCCAACAAGCCGCGCAGCTTGATTTCCAATCCTTTCTCCGTGGCGACGACCACTTGGGTCTTACCCGGCGACATCGTCTCGCCTTTGTCGGTTTTCACCCACATGTGTGCGTAATCGGTAACCAGCTCGGCTTTGAACCCAAGATTTTTCAACATGGACGCAGCCACCACCGCTCGGCCATCACAATCCTCCCGCCCCATTTCAACCACCTCGTCCGCGGTGGGCAAATAATCCACCACGCCCCAGGTGTTCCAGTCCCAATCGTATGGAACTTTTTCGTAAACGAATCGTTCCACGCGTTTCAGCACCTGAGGTGGAGTTAAATCGTCGTGCAATGTGGGTCGTAGTTCTTCAAGCCAGGGCTGAATGGACTTCGCTTCGGGATCAACCAGCGCGTTCATGTTCATCCAGTGACTGATATGTCGAGATAACCGTGCGGGATTAGGGAAGCATACGATCAGAACGGTGAAAGCAAGGATGGCAGACTTGGCGGGCAGTCGGGTGTACCATTTCAGATGATTTAGCGGATATAATTTATCCATAACAGCAACATGTCCGGTTAACTCATGAGTTCATATCCCGCCCGCATCCTACAGGCAATTCGACTTGTAATCAAAAACATTTCGTGAAAACATGTGGAGCAAAAAAATAGTTGCGTTACGACTTGCAGGGCGGTTATAGTCTTACCCTATCGATATGTAATTTGTGGAGTGTGAAATGACGTACTTGGCAGTATCCATTCGGCTGGATCGCATGAATGATCTGGAATCGCTCGCCCAACTAGCGTGGGAAGGCGGAGCGGAGGCTATTGAACTGCGCATCGACACGTTCGAAGATGAACTGACAAACCTGATTGCCTATCTGAACCATCACCCCGATCAAAAATGGATCGTGACGTTTCGAAGTGTTTCACAGGGTGGGCGACATGAAGGAAGCATGGAAGATCGATGGGAGATCGCTTCAACTTTACTTCGTGAGACGGATGTTTACGTCGATTTCGAGTGGCCGGACTGGCAGGCGATGTCAGGTCAACACGCCCTAGATCAATCTCGTGTTATTTTATCTTCGCACGATTTTGACAGTAAGCCGGACGACATGTCCGATCAGATCTCTGCCATGCTGAATGATAAGATAATCACCGCGAGTAAAATTGCATATCAGTTGAGCGATATTAACGATTCTTTTTATGCGATAGATTTATTGAAAAAGTTTGGTAAACGAGTTTCTGTGATCGCGATGGGAGAGGCTGGGTTATGCACACGCGTGTTGCCGAAAAAATTTGGCGCATTCGTCAGTTATTGTGCTCTGAATTCGGATGATGCAACAGCACCGGGACAGTTAACGCTGGATGAAATGGTCCATCTTTATCGCTGGGAAAAATTGGACTCATCGACGCAGGTGTATGGCGTGATTGGCGATCCGGTGGCTCATTCTTTAAGCCCGCTGATCTTTAATCGCTGGTTCGATCAGATTGGTATCAATGCGGTTTATTTACCGCTGCGAGTTTCAGTAAATAAAGAAGTCTTACGACAGTTTTTAGATGGCTGTCTACAGCGACCCTGGTTGAATGTGAGTGGTTTCAGTGTCACGATTCCGCATAAATCAACCGCGTTGGATTGGGTTGGCGACGGCGCAGACAGCATGGCCAACTGGATCGGCGCGTTGAATACGATAGTTATTCAAGACGGGAACGCGAAAGGATTTAACACCGATTGTTATGCAGCAATTTCTTCTATTACCGATACGTTGGGATGTGATCGAAGCGAACTTGCGGGGATGAAGGTTGATGTGCTCGGCGGGGGTGGTGCGGCGCGAGCGATATTGCATGGCCTGCGAGAGTTTGGTTGTCAAGTCAT
>CBDTZI010000534.1:0-1943 GCA_965364865.1 uncultured bacterium
ATCATCATAAAATACTTCGTCTGCGAGCGCTTTTTTCTTCTGGTTTTCTGAGGGGTTCATAGATGAATGCGTAGATTTTCGAGTACGGTTCGATCGAGATTGAGCACGGCGAGAAACACTTTCTGATGAGGACTTTTGAGATGTTGGACTGGCGGATTCCTGGCCAGATTCCTTACCGGAATCGTGGTGTTGCAAGGAGGATCGGGCTTGTTGTATGCCTCGAAAAGTGAGTGGCCCCGCATCCAGCCTGACTCGACGGTCCATGTTTTTTTCGTGTGAAAGTTGTTCCAGTAATCGGTCCATTTCCTCGACCGGTACACGCACAATCATTTGTGATTGATCTTCATAGGTGAAATTGACGGCGGGTTTACCCTGATAAAAAAAGCTGCCAGAACGGGAGTTCATCGAAGAGCGTCCTGACGCATGGGCGAGGTTTTGGATTTTACGTTTGGATAAATGTTTGACCAGGCGAGCGGTCAGCTTGTCACGGTCAGATGCGTTACGCACATTGAGTTTCAGTCGTAATGTTTCACTGGCAAAAGCGTGCGTCTGAATGGTTCGCACATCGGTCCCGGCTTCAAGCTTGGATTTTATGTCTCTATTTTGGAATGTTTCCTCGCCTGTCACGCTGGCGACGGCGGCCTGATTTTCTGACCGGGTATCATCGTAACCACTCATGCGACGAGTCGAAGGAGCGGATTTCTCTAATAAATCGAATCGGTCATCAGATTCTGCCAAAGCGAGGATATCACCGCCCGAGTGGGGTAGAGTATTCCCGTTTTCTCGGGTCATCCAAAGCCCGCCGGTCACGATCACGGTAATCGCTGCTGCGATGGATAAAATAGCTTTGAAAGAGATGCGCCGTTGATTGGAAATGATTTGTGGGGTGATCGGATCACCCAGCAACTCGTCGCGTTCCTGGTGGAGTTGAAATTCTTCAACGATCGAAGCGGGGGCATGTTGCCGAGGCAGTGTCGCGACCAGTTGAGAGGTCTGCTGAAGTTCATTGAACATTCGACGCGCAGACTCGTTTTCCTTCAACAGCTGCTCAACCCACTGTCGTTGCTGATCGTCCAGCTCACCATCCAGATAAGCAGAAAGAAATTCGCCCAGTTTGTCCTGATCCACCTCAGTCATTTTTTGATCAACTTTTGTACTTTCATCTTAATCACCAGTTTCGTTTTCCTAAGTGAGAATTTTATCACGCAACATCATCCTCCCTCTATACAGTCGGGATTTGACCGTGCCCGTTGGGATATCCAATATGTGGCTGATCTCATCATAAGAAAAACCTTCGATGTCGCGTAACACGACGACCGCGCGATGGTCTTCATCCAGAGAATACAGAGCGGTAACAACACTCTGTTGAAGTTCGGTTTTCAACGCGGTTTCATCGGGGCTTTGCGTTTTTGATTTCCCAGTGCGTCGGATCAGTTCATCCGCCTGCGTGTGCGACGCTTCAAAGGATTCATTTAACGATTGCAGCGGCCTGCGTTTTGCACCGCGTAAATGGGATATCGCCAAGTTCATCGCGATGCGAAACAGCCAGGTCGTGAAAGCACTTTCGTGGCGAAACGACTGCAGTTTTTCAAACGCTTTGATAAACGCGTCTTGTGTTAAGTCTTGTGCGTCTTGTGGATGGCCGCAAATACGCAAACAGGTGTTATAAATCCGATCCTGATATTTGAGCACCAGCTCGGAGAAAGCCTGGGTCTCCCCTGTTTTGACACGTTCAATCAGTTCTGCGTCCTCCAGTGTAATCGCATGCACGGGCCGCTCTGACCCTTGATGACTCCTGACTATTGGACGCTGTGCCATTTCTAAAGTTCCCACCCGTTTGGAGCGAATGATCAGCCTACACACGTTCCTACGATTGTCGCCTTCCCCAGATCACTATTTTGGTCACGGTACATTATACGGTCAATGAAAATCCACTTGGGATA
>CBDTZI010000535.1:0-1941 GCA_965364865.1 uncultured bacterium
GGGCTAATTTCGCAACGTCCCTCTGGGACGATTTTCAATAAATCGTTCGCGCTCTTTCCAAAATCCTACTGTAAGAATCAATCTATACAGATTTTCATGCAATTTATTGTTTAGCCCGCGCGGATATTAAAGGTAGTTCGTGCATCCGCGCAGGCTCCCGACCAGTCGGGATTTCATACCGCCTGCGGCTCGGTTATTGTTGACAATAACGATTTTATTGCAGCACTTTTACCACTTCCGTTTTTAACAGTTTGGCTGCATCCTGATCCAGTTCATAGGTAACGCGAAGGGCGGGTTTGTTGAGTTTTAATAAACGACCCAGGTCAATGGGCGTGCCGATTAACACCAGATCGCAATCCGCGGCGTTGATGGTTTCTTCCAACTCGGACATTTGTTTCTGTCCGTACCCCATCGCGGGTAAGACCTTTGTGACATGGGTATATTTTTCAAACGTGCTTTTAATCGAACCCACCGCGTAGGGTCTGGGATCGACGATCGAAGCGGCCCCGTTTTGAGTGGCTGCGACGTGTCCAGCGCCGAAGGTCATCTCGCCGTGTGTAAGCGTGGGTCCGTCTTCGACAACCAGGACGCGTTTGCCCGCGATCGAAGCGGCATCTTCAACCGTGACCGGAGACTTCGCCCGAATGATTCTGGCGGTGGGGTTGACTCGTTTGACGTTGGCTTCCACGGTCGCGATATTTTCTTCGGTCGCGGTGTCCACTTTGTTGATCACCACAACATCAGCTAGTCGGGTATTGGTCTCGCCGGGATAGTAAGAGAGTTCGTGTCCGGGTCGGTGGGGGTCGGCGATTACGATGTACAGATTCGGTTTATAAAAAGACAAATCGTTGTTCCCGCCATCCCAGAGAATGACGTCGGCTTCCTTTTCCGCCTCGTGCAGAATTTTTTCGTAATCCACACCGGCGAAGATCACATTCCCAGCACGAATATGCGGTTCATATTCTTCCATCTCCTCGATCGTACATTTATGGTGAGCCAGGTCTTCGATGGTCGCGAATCGCTGGCAAATCTGCTTGGTTAAATCGCCGTAGGGCATGGGGTGGCGAATGGCTGCGACTCGTTTTCCCATCCCCTTAAGAATTTCGGTAATCGCACGAGACGTTTGACTTTTTCCACAACCGGTACGTACCGCGCAGACCGCAATGACCGGCTTGGTGGATTCGATCATCGTCTGGCGATGGCTCATAATGCGAAAATCTGCACCAGCGGCGTTGGCGATAGCGGCTTTGTGCATCACCTCTGCGTGGGGAAGATCGGAATAAGCCATCGTGACTTGATCGACTTTGTGTTGTGTGATCAATTCAACGAGTTTTTCTTCCGGTTCGATAGGTATGCCATTGGGGTAACGAGGTCCACACAGTTCTGCGGGATACACCCGACCGTCGATGTCAGGAATTTGTGCGGCGGTAAAGGCGACCACTTCATAGCGATCGTGATTTCTCCAGTAGGTGTTGAAATCGTGAAAGTCGCGACCGGCGGCACCGATGATAAGCACTTTGATTTTGTTGTTTGATGACACTGTTTGCACCTCTTAAAAAAATTCAACCAAGTTAAAACGGTAACCAAGTACGAATAAATCCAATCGGCCCGGGAAGTGGATACATCTCAATCCGAACGGTATCTGAATAACGGCTCTCTGGCAAACGGTATGCCTGAGTTCGACGCCAGGTGCGAAAAAACTATTGTCGCAGAGTCTTTCCGGCTCTGTATCGCGAAATCTGGACTCCGATTCTGGATTGGATGGGGGCCGAGATTACGCCGGGATTGAATTGGATCGTTTCTTCGAGCAGTTTCACCGCTTGGTCGAAATCGCCGCGTTCCGCCATCCCCGCAGCCATCGATTCTGCGGCGCGGATGATATTGTTTGTGACACGATAATGTTCGTATTCCTGGATCTGCTGGAACAATGCCCACGCTTCT
>CBDTZI010000536.1:0-1934 GCA_965364865.1 uncultured bacterium
TGGAACTGGAAGTAGTACAATCAGGCGGTGGTAGCGACGATGGTGAAAGCACCGAAGTCGGCAGCTATTTTGTAGCCAATTATCCGCCGTTTTCGGTCTGGTCAGCGGACCACCTCTCATCGGTCGAGCAAGTGTTAAGTACGCCGATGGCTGAGGGTGGCACATCGGCACCCCCGCTGGGTTTGTATCTGCACATTCCATTTTGTCGCAAGCGATGCAAGTTTTGTTATTTCAGAGTGTACACAGATAAAAATTCGAGCGATGTGGATGTATACTTGCGTGCGTTAGCAAAAGAGGCTCAGCTTTATTCTCGGCAGGAAGCGTTACAGGGTCGGGAGTTTGATTTTGTGTATTTCGGCGGTGGTACGCCGTCGTTTCTCAGCAGTGAACAACTCAAGCGACTGATTGATCGCATCAGTGAATCGTGGAACTGGTCCAGTGCCCGCGAGGTGACGTTTGAATGCGAACCCGGCACGTTGAAAAAAAGTAAGCTCCAGGCGATCAAGGATATCGGTGTTACTCGTTTGTCTTTGGGTGTGGAACATTTTGACGACGAAATTTTATCGCTCGGAGGCCGTGCTCATAAATCACCGGAAATTTTTCAGGCGTATCAATGGGCGCGGGAGGTTGGGTTTGATCAGATCAACATAGACCTCATCGCGGGTATGGTGGGTGAGACGGATGATAAATGGAAAGATGCTGTTGAAAAGGCGTTGGCGTTTCAGCCGGATAGCCTGACGGTTTATCAGATGGAAATTCCTTATAACACGGTAGTCGCCAGGGACAGCAAGACGAGTGGTTCTGAAATACCGGTTGCGAGCTGGGATCAAAAAAGGGCATGGGTGAATTACGCCTTTGATCAGTTTGAAAGGGATGGCTATGTGGTGTCTAGTGCTTATACCATGGTGAAGCCTTCGCCGCGCAGCGGTTTTGTGTATCGCGATGCGCTTTGGCAGGGTGCGGACATGGTGGGTACGGGGGTGGCTTCGTTTTCTCATCTGTCGGGTGTGCATTATCAAAACATGGATCAGTGGGAGGATTACACGGAGTCGTTGTTGCAGCGTGATGCGCTTCCACTGGCTCGTGCACTGCCGATGACCGACCATCAACTTTTGATCCGCGAGATGATTTTGCAGCTCAAACTTGGAAAAATTGATGCGGGGTATTTTCAAAATAAATTTGGTGTCCAGATAGCAGAAACGTTTTCATCGGCTTTTGATTCGTTGCGAAGCGAAAAAATCGTAACGATCAACGATGACGAAATATCGCTTTCTCGCGAGGGTTTATTGCGAGTGGATTCGCTGCTGCCCCGCTTTTTTGAGAGTGAATTTCAAAACATTCGGTATACATAATAAGTAGTATTATAAGATGTTTCAACGAATCAATGATTATCAAAACGTGCAGCAGGCCCTGGCGGGATTGTGTCAGGGATTGGTGGACGTTGACACAGACGCCACCCTTGGGCAATCGATCGACCCGCAGGACATCCCTGACCCCTATCGAGCGTTACTGGTGCATCGTGATCACATGACTACTCGTTTGTCCGAGCACCATGGGAACCCGGTGTCGTTAAAAGTGTTACACTATGACATAGACGGCGATGTCTATCGGCGAAAAATTGTTTTATCATCGTCCTACCCACAGAAAATTGTTGAGTTTGGTCTGGTCCGCATTGACCTGCGATATACGCCCCGAGCTGTACGCGACGCGATCGTGAAACGCGAAACGCCGCTGGGTGACATTTTAATTCAACACAACGTACTTCGCCGGATCGATCCGCGATGGTATGTACGCATGCGATCGGATTGTACTTTGTTACAGGATTTGAAGTCGTTGCCGGAGCAGGAAGTCTTTGGTCGGGTGGGTACGATTTATTGTGATGAGCAGCCCGCAGTCGAATTGCTGGAAGTGGTGATGAACGGTTGAAGCGCGGC
>CBDTZI010000537.1:0-1892 GCA_965364865.1 uncultured bacterium
TCACCGCGGGTGCCTTCGGCGCGGATGTGGAGTCGGTCATGAAAATCATGCCCGCCAATCTGCCGATTACGATTGTCATTAAAGACGTCAAATCGTTTGACCAGTCTTTGCAGAAATACATCAAGAATATCGACCCGAGCGCCAACGCCGGCAGTATCATCGATCAACTCGACGGTGAACTGGGTATCGGTAAATGGATCGACTTCAGCCAGCCACTGGGATTGGCCCAGGCGGATCTGAACGGAGCCGACAGCCCGATTCTTTGGGTCAGCGTGCCGGACTTTGCGGAAAAAATCAAAACAATCGAGAATGCTTCCCAAGACGGTAACGTCTGGAGAATCCCGATCTCTGAGGACACCACATTGTTTGTCCGCGCCCATGGAGCCTACTACATCGTCGCAACCAATCTGGAAACCCTGCCCATGGCCGCCATGAGTGACGATACCACGTCGCTTGCACAAGCAATCCGCACTCGAAATGACATGATCGAATCCCGTGATGTTCTACTACACATTAATTTTGATGTCATGCGCGAAGCCGCGATGCAGTCTACCAATCAACTCACTCAAATGGCTCCCATGCTGGCGATGATGATGGCCCAGCAATCCGGTTCGGATCCAACATCGATGACGGAAACCATTGCAGTGTTGACCGACAGTATTCAATCCCTGATCAAGCAGGTGGACTACATCGACATCGCCATCAAAGTCACCGAGAGTGCCGCAGACGTGACCTTGGCATCGGGATTCATAGATGGGCCGATTAAAAATTATCTATCCCAACAACGACCCGCGGGCATATCCTTACTTTCGGATGTCAAAGCACAATCGTTTTTCTTCGCCGCCGGCTATCATTTCCCCGGCACCGAATCCCCTTTCTTTGATTATGTTTTTGACAAAATGATTGCGGCTTCCGCCACATCGCCCAACGCGAATGAAGAAAAATCGACACTGCAAACGGCGCGTGATTTTCATCGAATACTTCGAGGTGAAAATAGTGTCGTATCCATGACACCCAGCGGACTCACGATGACGGGCGACTATTTTGGATCCAATCCGAAAGAACTGTTTGAAGCCGCATCAAAATACACCTCTGGCGCTCGATCCTTTTTGCAGTCCATGTCCAGCGGTGCCAACTACAAGTCAGTCGGTACCAGAAAAGTGGGTAACACGACGGTGGCTGAGTTTACCATGGTGATGAAAGAAGACGATCCACAGTGTCAACAGGCCGCCCGTTTGTATGGCCCCAACCCCACCATCGCGGTCGGCATTGTCGGTGATCGTGTTCGTCACTTTAACGGGAACGCACAGAACATGACCAGGGCGTTTGCCGACCAGACCGATCAGCCGTTGTCATCTTCAAAATTTGTAAAAGAAGCGCTGGCGACTTTGCCTGAGAAACGCAACGCAGTCATCCTGCTCGACATCGCATCTGCACTGCCCATGATCGGACCGATGCTGGGAATGCCCATCGCTGGCGAAATCCCGCCCGGACCGCCGATCGCGATCTCGGCCTCTTTCTCGGGACAACCCGCGAGAATTGACTTTCACATTCCCGCGCGTGCGATCGAACGAATCATGACAAACTTAACGCCCAAAGCGGGACCCATGTAAGATGTGATTCTTCGCGATTTGAAATAAAACGATAAGAGCCACGCGTGAGTTATTCACCGTGGCTCTTTTTTTATTGTGACCATAAACCGTATTTGATTTACGGTGAATTCAATTCTTTCATCAGCGCTTCGTAGGACTGCGGGTCGTTAATATTACGCAACGATGGCAACGTGGATTCGATATCGCCCACTTCGTCCACCGTAACAATACGTGCACGACAATGTTTCACGAATTGGTGCGCACTGCGAACTCCCTGTTCGATCAATTTTTTCATCGTCG
>CBDTZI010000538.1:0-1889 GCA_965364865.1 uncultured bacterium
CCGGAATCGGTCCGCCTATTCCGAGGCGTGGGAGACGGCACGTTCTCGGAAGCAGAAATTATCGAAAGAGTTCGCAGCACCTTACAAACGGTTCAAATTAATGTCGTCAAATTAACCGCGCGAATGCTCATGGACGAAAACAAGGAATTTTCTGAGGCTCAAATTCAGGAACATTTTGAAAAGTATCGCGAACAGGAATCGGGCGCAGGCTTAAACTTTGGCTATTACATTCCGCCATCTGTTCAGGTTCAGTATATTGAAGTCAATCGCGACCAGATTGCCAGCCAGATTGGAATCCCCAATCTGGAACAGAAAGCTCAGGAATATTACAACGAACGTAAAACCTACGACCTTTCTTTTCGACGACCCGCCGACCAAATGAACGCCGAGGGTGAAGCTCCTCCACCGCCCCCCTTCCTATCGTGGGAAGAGGCGAAAGTGATCGCGATGGAATCCGTTAAACAGGATCAGGCGAAGGAGGCGGTCAACACCATCGCCAATTGGATTTTACAGGCGGATTCAACCAAATGGGTTAGTATCGAACGAGACGACAGCGGTTATAAAAAAGCGCCGGTGGCTGTTGCCGATCTGGATTATTATAAGTCTCTCACCGAGCGAATTCCATCACGCATTAACTATCCAGACGCCGTTCGGATATGGACCTCGGAATTTTTCACCGAGGAAGATGCGAGTGACGTTCCGAGTATTGGAAGAGTTAATTTTCAACCCTCCAATGCGTTCCCCCAATCTTTCGGTTCGCTGGCCTTTCGCACCCAGGCCATCGTCCCAGAAGTGCCCACCGGCAAAGATGTAAATTCGACAGAGTACATGGCCAACTATCAAACCTGTCCATACGTATTGTCTGATCTGGTATCCGGCTCTTCTTTTATCTTCCGCGTAGTGAATGCACGAGACGGACATATTCCCGACAAGATCGATGTCGTAAGGGAAAAAGTCATTGCGGACATGAAGTTGGCGTACGCCTATCGTGAAGCTACGTTTGCCGCGGAAAGTATTCGAGGATGGGACGAAGCCGAAACGCTGATTGAAGCGTACAACAATGAAAAAGAGCTTGTCGACAAGCAGAAAAAATCTGGCACGACGGGCACGGGCTACATGGAACCAGCCCCGTTTTCAAAAATCCCCAAATACGCCGCGTCCCTCGGCCGACCCGCTAGAGGCACAACCGTGGGTGCAGGGTTAGGTTTGATCCCCAACGATATCGTGGATCAACTGTTCACGCTGGAACATTCCGGCGAAAAGTTTCATCTTTATGAGATCAAGGATCAGTCCGCGGTTCTCGTCGTTGAATTCGTGGGGATCAAACATCCCATAGCCAATGATTTTGAAGAACTGCGTACGCAACTGCTCACTCAGTTGTCCGATCGTAAACGACGAACCATGATGACAAGCTGGCTCGACCCGGAAAAAATCCGAGCCCGAAGTGGATTCGCTCTGATCACCAAAGATGAGAATTAATTAGAATCATCTAATCGTGATTTGTGGTTCGATGGGTTTGTGGTTTTTTTGCATCGACGCGCTTTTTGATCCATTGGCGCATGGCTTTGGGTGCGCGGGCTAATCGCCATTGGCCTTGTTCTTTAAGAATCATTAAGACCGCTTCGCGTTTGGGCTTGCGACGACCCGCGGGGTGTGACGGATCAAGCTCCACATCGGCCAGCATAACGAACACCATTTTATTCTTCGACGCATCTATTGTTTCCTGGTTGGGTTGTTCCGCAAAGATCACTCTTTCCAATGCGCGTACACGAATTTTTTGAGCGGCTTGCCAGCCTTGATTAAACTCGTCGCGCGTCAGCGGGTCCTGCTTCACACTCCACAACAGACGAAAGGCGTCGTAGTCGCCGGCGGCACAGGCCTCCATCGCT
>CBDTZI010000539.1:0-1860 GCA_965364865.1 uncultured bacterium
TAGATCCGACGCATTATTCACCCGATACGAAGATGCCGAAGTTGCGTTTGACCCCGTCGGAAGCTGCGGATCTCGCAACCTATCTGATGACCTTGCAAAACGACGAGTTTGTTCAGAAAAGTTTCGAGATCAACGACGAGCGTAGCCAGATGGTCGATGATCTGATTTTCGGCTTGTTATCCGCTCAACGATCCGAACGGCGTAGTTTGTCGATTCTGAACGACGAAGGGGGCGAGTTGACCAACATGATGGTTTCGCTGTTGGAAAGATCGATCGGTCACCAGTCGGCAATTGATCTTGTCAGCCCCATGACACTTGAAAATAAAAAGCTGATGTTCCTGGGCAACAAGACCATTTCGCATTATGGCTGTTACGCCTGTCATAAGATCTCCGGTTTTGAGACGACGACCCCACCCGGAACCGATCTGAGTGGGTGGGCGGAAAAGCCGGTGACCCAGCTTGACTTCGCGTTCTACGATCACGCTTTTCATCACATGCGTGAAGAAAAAGAAGAGGTGTTCGGTTATGTCTATCCGCGAGATTCACATGAATTGAATTACTGGTCGCCGACATCTGATGACATGCGTGAGCAGATCACCCATACGCATGGTGCTTTTGCCAAACATAAAATCTTGAACCCACGCATCTGGGACCGAAACAAACTCAAACGACCTTATGATAAATTAAAAATGCCTAACTTCTATTTTTCAGAAGAAGAAGCTGAGGCGTTGACGACTTATTTGTTGTCTCGCATTCCGCCGCGGGTGAGCGAATCGCTTAAGGTGGATTATGAAAAATCCACTTTGGGGCCGATTGCCCGAGGGCGAAGCCTGACCCGTGAGTTAAACTGCGTCGCCTGTCACCAGATTGAAGAAAACGTACCGACGATCCAGCAGTATTTCCGCAGAGACATTAACGGAGAGCTTACGTTTGATGTGACCAACGCGCCGCCGATCCTTCGTGGTGAAGGAGCGAAAGTCCAGCACAATTGGTTGCATCGATTCCTTCAGCATGTCGAGCCATTGCGACCCTGGTTGGCGGTGCGTATGCCTAGCTTTAAACTAACGGGTGAAGAGGCGACCACGCTGGTGGAGTATTTCGCCGCATTGAGTCGTGACGATTCCATCAAGCTGGAAGCTACGCTGGCTCCGGTGGACGAATACATGACCAAATCCAAAATTAAAGCAGAAAAATCCGGAGACCATACCGGTGCTGGCCGCGACTGGTATACGAAGTCCAAGCTGGAAGACTCTGTCCGGATGTTGCAACGGTTCGGTGTAGAGCGAAGCCTGGTTCGCAGCAACGATATCGATGCCCTGGTTTCTTCAGGCGATAGATTGCGTGACGCCCATGCGAATTTATATAAGCAGTCAAACTTCCTCAAAGAATTGTACAAGGTGGAATATCCCTTTGTAGAGCCGCCCGCTGCTCTGGCACCGGCGGAGTCGTTTGATCGCGGTATGAACTTCATGAATGATATGGGTTGCTTGGATTGTCATGTGCTTGGCGATATGTTGCCCGGACCGGCGAAAACCACGGATGATTTTGTGCAGACCTATCGTCTGGACGGAGTGCGTGGTGAAGGTGATGACGCGTTTGCTATATTGAATAATCATCCTTACCCGGTGGGTTCCAAGATTGATGGCCACACGTTGATTAGTGCGACCAATATCTTCTATGACAGCGGCGACATCGAAACCAAGGCGGTGTTGGAAGGACCGAGTCCGAGTGGTGAGATAGAGCGTGTGGTGTTACAGGCTGCTTCTGCTCCGAACCTTTCATTGACGTATGAGCGTCTACGTCGTGCGTGGGTGTTTAACTGGATGCTTGAACCGAATGTCATCCAACCGGGTACCAAAA
>CBDTZI010000540.1:0-1849 GCA_965364865.1 uncultured bacterium
GCAACGGATCATACCGGGTAAATGTAATGACTTATAAACCTGTAATGACTCAAATCGAAACTATGGGCAACATGGCTATCAGGGGCTATAATGAGTGAACTTTGATGCGCTACTTAACGGACGAAAAGTCATGAAATGTAATGGACGATTCAAATTTTATAGTACAGCTACGCTTTTTGCGTGTCTGGTCTCTGTGAATTATGCGCAAAAGCCAACAACCCCTCTTTCGCATCAATCTAAAATGAACGCGAAAACTCAAAAAAGCATCAATGCCGGTTTGCGATATTTAGCTGCGGGTCAAGGCGCGGATGGGGGATGGGAGGCGTTTGGCAAAACGCACATCGGCGTATCCGCACTCGTTGTGAAGTGCCTGATCCAGAGCGAACAATATGGGCCGGACCATCCGGGCGTGAAGCGGGCCATCGCTTTTCTGCTGCGATTCGTACAACCCGATGGAGGCATCTACGACCCCACCGAGGGGATGCGAAACTATCACACATCCGTAGTGTTGATGGCGCTGGCAGCTACCAAAAAATCCACTCATCAGAAAACCATCCGAAACGCTCAGCAATACCTGAAAAAACTGCAATGGGACAGCGGCGAAGGCCACGAAGCCTCAAGCCCGTGGTACGGAGGGCAGGGTTACGGCAGGCATAAACGACCCGACTTATCGAACACCCAGATGATGCTCGAAGCCTTGCACCAGAGCGGGCTGCCCAAAGACGACCCCGTCTATCAAAAAGCGATGGTCTTCGTATCCCGCTGTCAGATGTTCGGAAAAACCAATGATCAATCCTTTGCCGATGAAAGCGTGGATGGTGGTTTCATCTATACGCCAGCCAACGACGGTGAATCCAAAGCCGGCACGGACGTGGTGAACGACAAGCCCATGCTGCGGAGTTATGGCTCAATGACCTACGCCGGGTTCAAAAGCTTGTTGTATGCCAATGTCGATCGAGAAGATGAGCGTGTGGTTAACGCGGTTCGCTGGATCCGAAAACATTACACGCTGGACCACAACCCCAACATGCCCGGTTCCCAATCGAAAGAAGGCCTGTATTATTATTACCACACGTTCAGCAAAGCGATGCAGGCGTGGGGTGAGGATGTGATTGTGGACGAGCACGAATCCCCTCATCACTGGCGTCAGGAACTGTGCGAGCAGTTGATGTCGCTGCAAAAAGATAACGGAAGCTGGTTGAATGAGTCGGATCGCTGGTATGAAGGAAATCCGAGCCTGGTCACGGCCTATGCGATCTTGGCTTTACAGACTATATTTGAAACCCAGTAAGAAAATGTCCGCACCCTTTTCAGGTGAATGATGTCAACAGAAGAAAAAAATCCAGACCCTAAACCCGATCCCCAATCAACCGAGGATTCTACACCACCGGTACCGCCTGCTGCGGAACAGCCCGAAGAAACGGCCCAGTCTCAAGAAATAGTGATAGAGGAACCGCCGCAAAAACTGGTAGACGCCGATTCAAATGCCAACACTTATGAGGTACAGAAAGAGGATGCGCAGCCCGATCAGCAGGAATCCGTAGCTGTCACGCCCCCCGTGCTCGTCGCTCCCGCCGCATCAAATAAACATCATCACGATTCGGATTCGATTCCGGATGATGTGGACACCCACCTCGTTTCAGAAAATACGCAGCGGGATTGGAGTAACGAAAAGTCCGCACGATCAATCGCCATCGAACTCAAACATATTGAAACCGAGGTCCGCAATTTGTTAATCAACCGAGACACCAAACGCAAACGCAAAATGGCAGGTTCACGTCGCTGGCAGGAACTGGAAGAGGACCTGCTTTCCTGGCGATTCAGCAATCGGATGGACGAAAATACCATT
>CBDTZI010000541.1:0-1845 GCA_965364865.1 uncultured bacterium
GTTTCGACGGCGGCGATCCTAGCTGGGTTTGCAGACGCCCTCTCTCTGGCGAAATTCGTCGGAGATGAAGAACGAGCGAACCGTTATGAAAAGATCGTGCGCATGGCTACGAGATTTGTGATGCAATTACAAGTAACGTCCGAAGAAGCTTATTTTATTCGCAGCCCATTGGACGCGATCGGTGGCATACGCGCGACACCATCACAGCCACGACTACGAATTGATCATTGTCAACACGCAATGACCGCGTTGATTAAAGCCCAACGCACACTCTATTCGCATTGAGAATCCGTCTATGGATAAACACGATAACAAAGCGGTACCCATCCATGCTTCGTAAAATCGACCTACGATTCATTCTGATTTTTCTAGCCTTGACCCTGGCCGGTGTGGCTGCGGTGACTCCTCACGCCCTGCTGTCGTTATTCATCTACGGACTGCCAGCGTTGATGATTCTCATTCCGCCCATCCTTTTCGGTATGGGTACTCTTTCATGGATTCGCCTGAGTGAACCTTTATCCCTGGGTTGGCGGTTTATTCTCGGAGCGGCGATCGGAATCGGCACGTTGTCACTGGTTGTGTTATTGTTGGGATTGATGGGCGTACTTCAACAGTGGGTTTGGATAGCCATCCTGATCTTCATGGCTGGGATTGGATTCTTACAACTACCCAAAATTTTTGTACCGTCGCAGCAAGCCCAAACCGCTTCACCACAGCCACAACGCGACAAGAATCGGTATTTTTGGTTGCTGGCTGCCCCGTTTCTGTCGCTGGCTATATTGGCGGCGTCCAACGCACCGGGGTGGATCTGGCAGGAGGAAGGCTTTGGTTACGATGTTCTTGAATACCATCTTCAACTGCCCAAAGAATATCATCAAGCGAGTCAAATCTCATACCTGCCGCACAACGTTTACGCTAACTTTCCAGCCAATGTTGAAATGATGTATCTGCTGGCCATGGTGGTTACGGGTGAAGATGTTGAGACGGGAGTGACCGCCAATTACATCCATCTTTGTTTCGGTGTGTTGATGGTCCTGGCGGCCTGGGTCATGGGCAGCGAATGGTCTAAACCGTGTGGGTTGGTTTGCGGGTTGGTGACCGCATCCACGGGTTGGTTGTTTTATCTTTCGGGCATGGCCTACGTCGAACTGGGTATGCTCTTCTTCGCAATGGTCGCAACTGGCGCCGTGCTTCGCGGCTTGGCATTGATGTCCTCAAATGTAGCTACGGATGACTCTACAGACGGATTGAAGTGGCTCATCTTCGGGGGGTTGTCTGCGGGATTTTCCTGCGGATGCAAATATACAGCCGTAGCGATGGTACTGTTCCCGCTTCTGATCGCGATCTTGCTGATCAGAATATCGGCGAAGCAAAAATTAGCAGCGGTGTTCACCCTTATTTTAACTTCGCTCATCACCTTTTCACCCTGGTTAATTAAAAACTCTGTGATGACGGGCAATCCGGTGTTTCCGCTAGCGAATTCTGTTTTTCAGGCTTACCCCGAGGGATGGGGTGAAGAAGAAAACGAACGATGGGTTTTGGGTCACCAGCCCAAAGAAGTGGAAACCACCGCGTCGTATACAATGAGTGCAATCTGGCATCGGCTGCTATGGGATCACGATCAACGTATGGGGCCGATGTTATTTATTCTTGCACTAGGCGGATTGTTTTTAAGAAAACGAGATCGCACAGATACCTTATTAATCATCATCGCAACTGTTCAGATGGGCGTGTGGTTATTCGCGACGCATCTGTTCGCTCGATTCGCGGTCGTTCTGCTAATCCCGCTGGTACTGTTGGCGGGCCGATGCGCGCTGGACCATTGTTGTGCCCTGCGACTGCGCG
>CBDTZI010000542.1:0-1836 GCA_965364865.1 uncultured bacterium
GCAGCACGCTGGCGGCGATGGTGGAACACATCAACCAGACTCGTAGTATGCACATCATCACCATCGAAGACCCGGTGGAATTTGTGTTTACCCCCAAAAAGTCAATCGTCTCGCAACGAGAGATTGGAATTGATGTACCAACGTACAGTGAGGCACTTCGTCATATCGTTCGACAGGATCCCGATTGCATCTTAATTGGTGAATTGCGTGATAAAGTTACCATGGCTGCCGCATTGCAAGCTGCGGAGACGGGGCATCTGGTCTTGGGTACGGTTCACGTCGCGGATGCTTCCCAGACATTTACGCGTATTTTAGAGTTTTTCCCCAGCAACGAACATGGTTTTATTCGTTCTTCGCTGGCGAACAGCCTGCGGGCGATTATGTGTCAGAAATTGATCCCCGGGATAGAAGAGGGCACACGATATCCTGCGACCGAAGTGTTACTCAACAATATCCATGTCAAAGAAAAAATCCTGAGCGAAGCCGACAAAGACCTTCCCACCATCATTGCTTCAAGTGGTGTTGATGGCATGAGAAACTTTTCTACCTCTTTATGTGAGCTGATCGAAACAGAAAAAGTGTATTACGACGTCGCGATGGAATACGCACCGAGCCGAGAGGCGTTGCAATCCGCCGTCAAAGGGATTCAGACCTCGTCATCTAGTATGGTGGGCAAGCATTGAATCGTTACCCCGGATAGATTCGATCATTCTGATCGGGTAACTTCGTGTTCACCGAATGCTTCGGGCAGGTACTCGATTAAATCCATCGCGGTCATGGAACATCGACCCAGCTCCTGTGCGGC
Organism: uncultured bacterium; assembly: GCA_965364865.1. Lineage (GTDB taxonomy): Bacteria > Planctomycetota > Phycisphaerae > UBA1845 > UBA1845 > CBDTZI01. The sequence continues at coordinate 806 of CBDTZI010000542.1, forward strand.
GAAATCACCTGCCAGGCCGTGCAAATAAACACCGAGGATCGAAGCTTCCAGCACCTCCATTTTCTGGCCGATCAGCGCAGCTACGATGCCCGTCAAGATATCACCCGCACCCCCGGTCGCCATCCCGGCGTTTCCCGTTTCGTTAATGTAGAGTCGTTCCCCGTTTGTGATGACCGTATGCCGGCCTTTCAATATCACCGTTGCCTGATAATGCTCGACCAGCAAGCATGCAACCTGTTTGCGAGCTTCAGGTGTACTCCCTTCAGATTGCGTACTATTTTTCGCGGCCAACAACCGCTTCATTTCTCCTGGATGAGGGGTAAACACACAGCGACTCGTATCTAATCGAAAATTGCCTTTATGCTGGGCGATTAGATTCAGTGCGTCTGCATCAACCACAACCGGAATTTTCAACTCTGAAATACATTGAACAACGGTCGCTGAGTCCAGCGATTGTCCGAGACCCGGCCCGATCGCCACTACATCCGCTTGAAAATCATCGATGGCTTTTAATAGTGGCTCTGTTTGGGTCGGGAGTGTTCGCGTGATTGCGCATGGGGTGAGTACAGCCACCGAAGATCGCAATGATTCGGGAACGAACATTTGCACCAAACCCGCTCCGCTGCGAAACGCGGCGTTCGCCACCAAGGCCGGTGCACCCACCATCATCAGATCACCATCGTCACAACCCCCGATCACAACAACTCGGCCGACGTCACCTTTGTGAGCGTTTTCATCCCGTAGAGGGATCGGCGCAATTTCCTGGGTTAGAATCGGTTCTGACATCACACACCTTTTTCAGAGAGTTTGCTGCGACGATTGATTAAAGAGGCTGAGTATCCCGCACCAAAACCATTATCAATGTTGACGACGGTCACACCTGAGGCACAACTGTTCAACATCGCCAGCAGAGCCGCCAACCCGTCAAAACTCGCCCCGTATCCTACGCTGGTGGGTACCGCGATTACCGGGCAATCGACCAGTCCACCGACCACACTAGGCAGGGCACCTTCCTAGTGTGGTCGGTGGAC
>CBDTZI010000543.1:0-1834 GCA_965364865.1 uncultured bacterium
CAGGGCTTGTTTGAATTTACCGATCAGGTGCAGTCGATCGTTAGAGAATCGGGCGTGGTCGAAGGGCTGTGCAGTTTGATGGTGCAGCACACTTCGGCTTCTCTGACGATTCAGGAAAACGCCGACCCGTCTGCAAGGCATGATCTTGAAAACTGGTTAAGTCGGCTCGTACAAGAAAACGATCCGTTGTATACACACACCCATGAAGGGCCGGACGACATGCCGTCGCACATCAAAGCGGCGCTGACCTCAACCACGATGTCGATACCCGTGATGAATTCTCGTTTGGCGCTGGGAACGTGGCAAGGGATTTATCTTTGGGAACACCGCACCCGCGGCTCACACCGAAACATCGTTGTGCATATACAATAACCAATTCTTCAACTTCTCTGAAAACTTGTGATTTTGCATTAAAACGCGTATATATGTTACATGGCAAGGATATTGTACGCGGCTTCTGGAGACGGTTACGGTCACGCGGTGCGTACGCACAGCGTCGGCGATGCGTTGATGCAAAGAGGCCACGACGTTCGATTTCTTTCCAGTTACAAAACCAACGATTATCTCAGAGCCTATTACCCGGACCGCATCGAAGAGGTGTTCGGATTGTTTACGATTTATAATCAGGGCAAGGTAGAGCCGTATCAGACCCTGCTTTACAATTTTCGCCGTGCTGTCACCGACCTGGCTCCTTTTAACGAAAACGTGCGACGGTTAATGAAAACTTTTCGCCCCGATCTGTTGATCACCGATTTTGAACCGTTTTCCGCGTTCTGGGCGCGCAGGCTGGGCATTCCCTTCATCAGCCTGGACAATCAGCATCTGCTTACGCACTGCAAGGTGGATCACCCAAAGGGCTTCAAACGCGACATCTTAAACGCCTTTTTAATTATTCGACTTTATTATGCCGGTGCGAAACGATATTTGATCACCTCGTTTTTCGACGCACCCATTCGTTATCATCCGACGACGATCGTCGCCCCGATCCTCAGACCCAAAGTTTACGCCGCCACTCCGCGTGATGGCGATTTTGTGTTGGTGTACAAGGGTGCGGGCGGTGAGAACGATGCGATGCGTGACGCGCTGCTCAACTATGGCCGTGTGGAGTTTCAGGCGTATGGATTCGGTCTTGAAGGGAAGCAGGGTCACGTCACCTTCAAGAAAACTCACGCGGACGAATTTTTGAACGACCTTTCGCAGTGCAAAGCGGTGGTTTCAACCGCCGGTCACAGTCTGGTGTGTGAAGCGATTCATCTGAGAAAACCCATGTTGTTGATTCCCATGAAACAACAATATGAGCAAGTGTTAAACGCGCATCAGGTGGAAAAACTTGGCTACGGCGAGTCGCACGATCAACTCACCCGCGATGGGTTTGATACGTTTTTAAGTCGCGTGGATGATTATCGCATTCGGTTGGCTTCTTTACCGCAACGGGGGATCGGTTCGGTGATCGACGCCGTCGAAAAGGAAATACCTTAACTCAATTTTGAACAGGTCTATAACACTATGTCCCATTATGTGACTCATTTGGAAGCAGCGATTGATGGCACGAAGTTACCGGCCGATCGCGTGCAGACGTTGCACAAAGATCGACCCTTGTGGGTGCGATACGATTTAGAAAAAATCGGTAAAGTGGTGACGCCGGAAATCATCGCCACCAGGCCGCCTACGATTTGGCGATATCGTGAACTGTTACCGCTCCCCGACGAATCGCAACCGGTCACGCTCGGCGAAGGGATGTCTCCACTGCTACCTGCGCCGAAACTCGGAGTGTCTATAGGATTGAATGATCTGTGGATCAAAGATGAATCACAACTGCCCACCGGATCGTTCA
>CBDTZI010000544.1:0-1831 GCA_965364865.1 uncultured bacterium
ATACGATTCCCTACGGCGTGGATACGAATATATTTCAACCCGCAACAACCTTGGCTCGTCAGGAATTGAACATCCCGCAGGATCGAACGGTGGTGATGTTGGCTGCACAGGGGCTGGATGATCCACGAAAGGGCATGGCTCATGCGGTGGAAGCGTTGAAGTCATTGGATGTGCCCGACTTGACGGTGTTGTTGATCGGGGGCGGCGATGACACTGCGTTGATTGAAGCACTTTCCGCTCACGATGTACGAGCGATGGGGTATGTGACACAGCAACATGAGTTGGCTCGATGTTTTGCCGCGTCGGACCTCTTTATCTTTACATCACTGGCGGAAAATTATCCCTGTGTGGTGATGGAGGCGATGGCTTGTGGCACTGCGGTGTTGGCTTTTGATATTGATGGTGTGGTTGAACAGATTCAGGATGGGCTAACAGGATTTTTGGTTTCAACGGGCAATACACAGGAGCTTGCACAGTCGGCTCAACTGTTGTTGTTGGATCGGAACAAGTTGGCGGAAGCCGGGTCAGCTGCCCATGCTTACGCATTGGATCATTGGAAAATGGATTTGTTTATCGATCGTCACGAAAATCTCTATCGCGAAATTCGATCGCGAAACACTCTATGCGAAGAGGTTCAATCCATACCGGTGATCGCGGATCACTCTCCCAGCGAAGTCATCATAACCTGATCACCAAAGAGCTGTTTCGCTCGTGTATGAATGACTTCGGTTTGGTGCCAGGATGAGATGACGATGGCATCAACCGTTCGCACATCAAATTCTTTTGGATCTTGAACGGTAAGTCCGGCCAGGGTTTTCTCCATTGGCAGTCGTTCATCCAGAATACAGGTGATGGGTATTTTGTTGAAGTCTGAAATTTGATCAAGCATCCAGGGGGTGTGCGTACCCGCCCCGAAGATGGCGACCGGGCCTGAGATTTGTTGCGAAAGTTTTTCCCACGATTTTCGCACACGGTCTGTTCTTCGATCCACATTGATGGGGAATTCCTGATCCACTTTATCTTCAAATATGTGATGATGGGAAAATTCTCCCGGAGCCACGGCCGCCTGATAGAGCCGGCCGGTGGATTCTCCTGTGGTTTCATCTTGAATGATATCAAATCCCGACGTGGTTAATAATTGTTGAACGAAGGGTACGTTAAACGACCATAGCCCATGTGCGCCGGTGGCATATCGATCCAGTCGGGAAAGCGGCGATCCCTGTCCGTCGGGTAAATCGATGGCGCTGGACAGGATCAGTGTGTTGCGACAGATATGTCGGAGGCGATGAAGGGTGCCCAGCGGGTTGATCAGATGATAAATCAATCCGTTCATGAAAACGATGTCAAACGACTCTTCGGGAAGATGTTTTTCCAGAGAACCGCAACGGAATTCGACATTGGGAAGATTCAGGATTTCTTTTAGTAGTGTCGCGTGTTCAAAATTATATTGATTACGTTCAATGCCCACGACTCGACTGGCTCCACGTCGCGCAGCCCAGAAACTAAACAACCCGTCCGCGCTCCCCAGATCCAGGACCGAAAGATTGGTCAGATCGGAAGGTAGATGCTGCTGTGCCCACTCGAGCATGGCCTGGTTTCCTTCGTCCACGCGACGAAGCACCGGGCTGACCTCGTAATCCTCTCGAAATCTTGTGCGAAATCCATCAGAAATTTCAATATCGTGATACCACAACCGGCGCGTGCGAATTTCTTGTTCCCATTGTTTCACGTTAAGATTTATATCTATTGTACTCATGCGGGTTCCCCATGATCGAAAAAAATCGCAAATTACCGTTCGATAGCACTATCGGGTACTTGCGCATCGGTGCTT
>CBDTZI010000545.1:0-1831 GCA_965364865.1 uncultured bacterium
CTCCGGAGTTTGTAGATGATCGCGACGGCAGGCCACGGATTCTTTGCGGGCAGATCGATCGGGGTGCGTATGAATTCGGAATCGGCGATTACAACTGTGACCAGGGCGTGGATTTGTTTGACTTCCAGCAATGGTCTGACTGTATGACCGGTGCCCAGATCACGATCTATCCGTCGGGCTGCCAGGCGTTTGATTTCAACGCCGACTTCGACGTCGACCTGCGCGATTACGCCGAATTCCAAAACCACCTCGGCGTTGAATAACGCCCGACACTTCATTATTGTTTTCATAATGCTGATTTTTCATAGAGATTGGCGTTTTTACACCTCATTCAACTCTTTACAAGCGGGTATGCAGCTAATCACGCGATCTGAACGATAATAGATGAGAGGCACGCCACTATTGCGGTTGGGGTGCGGGTGCATCGGGAAAAATCGGGTTTATGGCCCGGTGAAAGACTTACACTGGACGTGAATGCCAATCGTGATCAAGGGAGATTCGCTGTGAACGATAGCCGTATAAAAATATTACTGGGATTTGTATTTCTGACGCTGTTCAACGCGACGACGTGTGTACCAATCGATCCGAATGCCGGGCAGACGAATAACGATAACGTGGCGGATGATTGCGTTAAATTTAACCTCATGAATTCCGAGATACTGACTCCCAGCGTAATCAAACTTTATTTCCAATTAACAACCTGTGACGTCAAACCTAAACCTTTGGCAGATTTCGATACTAATAATTTTAATATTCAGGAAAACGGAGTGGCTGTGTCTCAAAACGAAAGCCATAAAGATTTCGCTCCCAACCCGCAGGTTTTTCAATTGGCAACGGTTCTTCTACTCGATCTGTCGGGCTCGATAGTAGGAACCCAGGAAAAGCCCGGCAGTCTTCCTGCGCTTCAACAAGCCGCCAAGGCGTTTCTCAATGCCATTGACATAGACAAGGATCACACGGTTGCGATCTACACCTTCGACGGACGCGCCGAAATACAGAAGGTAAAAGGATTTACGGAAATAACAGCGGAAGACGATGAAGAAACGATAAACAATCGCCTAAGCGAACTGTTGAACGGGATAGATTTATTATCATCTCGCGAAGACGAAGACAACTCGACTAATCTAAACGGTGCGATCTTACAGGGATTACAACTGCTTGATGTACAACATACTACGCAAGATGAAAACGCAACGTTGAAAGGCGCGCTGGTAGTCTTTACGGATGGTACTGACCAGGCTTCACGCGTGTCCGATCGTGAAGCGATCCAGGCGGTCGAGGAGAGTAATCACAGGGTATACTCCATCGGATTAGCTGGCGAAGTCGATAAAGTACATTTGGCCAGGATTGGAAAAGACGGCAGTCTTCTTGCTGAAGAAGTGATCCAATTGGAGAGTAGATTCAAGGAGATGGCGGATAAAATTAGGACATTTGCAAACAGTTTTTACGCCCTCACTTATTGTTCACCTAAACGGTTGGGGGAACATGAGTTGACGATTTCAGTCAAAAATAAAAAGGGGGCATTACCACACCGGTTCAATGCGGCTGGGTTTGAGGGAGGATGTACGAAAGCGGATTTCCAGAATAACCGCATCTCCTTTGACGGAACGAACAATAACAACACGGGTGACTTGCTCGAATGCCTAACCCAGGCCGATTGTAAGACAAACAACACCTGCTCGATTGGATCGTGTTATGATGGCTACTGTTCTTACATCAATGTCTGCATCGGGGATTGATGAGGTACCTTGCTCATTTGTTAAGGCTAACTATACGGGTATAAAGGACAGCGGGTGACGCGAGTCGAACGCGCAACATTCAGCTTGGAAGG
>CBDTZI010000546.1:0-1827 GCA_965364865.1 uncultured bacterium
CGTTTATTGTCCTGGTGCATAATGTTCGCATAACCTCGACCCCAGTTGATGTCGGTGACTTCAAGAAAGGGAATTTCATGCCCGCGGGGTGTGGCGATATGCATGTTTTCCAGATGGGCAATGGAACGTCGTTCGTCATCCGGATAGCGCACCCGCACTTTGACCTGATCCCGTCCTCGATACAATCGTACCGCCTCTCCCCCAAAAAAACCGTGACGTAACTGCTTGGCTACATCTTCCAGTGTCAGACCCAGCGACCTGGCTGAGGGTTTGAGGGATACGCGAAGTTCTCGTTTGCCGGGTATGAGATCGTCGGATACATCTGTGACCCCTTCAAATTCCCAGAGTTTTTCCTGGATGCGTTCAGAGGCTGCGGCCATGTCGGCGAGGTTTTCTCCGAGAATTCGAATTTCAAGAGGACGGTCTGTGGGGCCGACGTTTTTACGAGAGATACGAAACTCGATCGCGTCGTACATAGTGCCAATATGATGACGCCATCGCTCCATCAATCGATCGTCATGGATTCGGCGATGCTGCGCAGGCATTAGTTCGATTTGCGTTTCGCAAAGATTGTTACCTCGTAGAGGAAGAAAATTAGCGAATTCGCCCGCAAGAGAATAGACCTGTTTGACGATGGGGCCGGGCGAACCCGGTTGTAATTCGGGGTCGTCATTCAGTGCCTGGGCGGCTTTTTCCATTCGTCGAATCGCTTTTTGTGCAACGGTAGCGGGGGTGCCCTCCGGGAAACGAACCCGTGCCTGCAACAGGTTTGAATCTTCTTGCGGAAACACCACCAGGGGCGTTCTGCCTCCGAGCACCATGCCTACTACGACCAACAGGCAAGCGACCGCGATGGCAATCGTGACGATTCGCGCTTCCAACGCCTTTCGGTAAATTGGCCTATATTTTTGCACGATAAACCGATCGATCCAATCGTCCATTGATTTTCTGAACCGTTTTAATCGATTTGGTTTTTCGGTTTTCTCAGCCTTTTTGTTTTTGGAGCGATGAGCCAGGTGTGCGGGGAGAATGATAAAGGCTTCAATCGCAGAGGCACAAATGGCTGCGATGATCACCACGGGTAAGACGTGAATAAATCGACCCATCACGCCGACCACATACAGAAGAGGGATGAATGCCGCGATCGTGGTCAACGACGCACCCAGAACGGGGAGGGCGACGCGCTGCGTTCCTTCAATGGAGGCTTCCTGGGGATTCTCGCCTTTTCTGTGATACATGTGAATGCTATCGGCGATCACAATGGCGTCGTCTACGATGATTCCTGAGACCATAATCATCGCGAACAAACTGATTAAATTGATGGATTCGCCGGTGATGTACATGATCCCCAGTGCGCCAGCGAAAGATATCGGGATACCAATCACAACCCAAATCGCCACTCGCAGTTCCAGAAAAAGTGCCAATGTGATTAACACGAGCACAATACCCATCACACCGTTTTCGATGAGCATGGAGATACGTGCATCAATCTCAAGTGAGCCGTCCGCCCACACCGACATCTGAATGCGACCGGGCAGATTCGGCTGTCGTTCCGCTACATAATGGCGCACGATACGGGCTATTTTTGTGGCGTCTTCGTCGGGGGTTTTGAAGACCTGAACCACCACCGCGGATTCGCCGTTAAACTGTCCACGAACGACCGCGTCCTCAAATCCTTCACGAATCGTCGCGATGTCACCAAGATAAACAACGGTGTTGCCGCGTTCGAGGATCACCAGTTCTTCGTAATCCGCCGCCCGGTATCGCTGACCCGTAATTCGCAGCGTGACTTCTTCCTCGGCGGTGCGAATCAAACCGGCGGGTAAA
>CBDTZI010000547.1:0-1826 GCA_965364865.1 uncultured bacterium
ACATTTCCGCGCAAGCTAAAGCATGCGGCTCAGGGAAATACATGCCCGCACAACACACAGGTGTGAAGCATGGATCCTGCCACCCGTGAAGGAATACACTATGTGAAAGTGAATGGCAAGCTGAAGGGATGTAGGTGCGAGAAAGGATTCACGCACCAGCGGGTTGTGAAAGATCGGGCGGGGTTAAGCAGGATTCGCACAATCCTTTGGTTGGGTATTTCACGGCATAGCTGCAGAGGTGGCAGAACATCGGATTTGGTCTTCGTCGTTCGAGCCACATGTCCAGCGTAAATTTTCTCGTTTGGGATAACACAGCCAGCAGTGCCAGGATAAACAGGCCCGTGTTTTTGAGTAGTTTTATCCAGATGATCACCACGCCGCCGCCGCATCCGCAATCGAATTTGATATCCATAAACGGTGTACCCTCGGCTTGCTGGATATTCAAAGCACGCAGAAAAATCGCCGGGGTAAAGACCACGAGCATGACCGCGATCAAGGCTGCGGCGCCTCGAACGTACAGACCCAGAATCAAAACCACGCCGCAAATAATTTCGAGCCAAGGTAAGACGATCGCGGCACTGTTTAGAAAATAAGGCGGCGATTCGGGCACCATTTCATACATGCGGATGAGTTTTAAGAACGCGACCGGGTCTTCGACTTTGTGAATGCCCATGCTGATAAACAATCCACCCAGAAACAATCGGATCAGTAGCAGCGGCAAGCCCGTGCCGTCCGCTTTGTTCAACAGGGATGGGGAGGTGTTCATGAATCGTCGCCTTCCGATTCATCATTTTGGGGCTCACTGCTGAATGATTCGCTGCTTTGCGATTCCTCACTACTCGAATCGCCGTATTCGGATTCATCGCCTTGTGATGGATCGCTGCCGGTTTCGATCGGGCTGTCATTCTTAACCCATACTTTCCAGCCGCCCATAAACAGATAGATCGCTTCCATGGGAACTTCCATCTCCAACAGTTCGCGACACATGAAAATGCTATCCTCGCAGTTGCCACCCCCGCAATAGACCACCACTTTTTCCGCGCCCAGCACTTGATCAATCATGCCGTCGATGTAGGAACCGATGTCATAAGGATCGCACTGATAAGAGCCGGGGATGTGTCCTTCGCTGTAGTCGTTTTCGTTGCGCGCGTCGACAAAGACATTTAAGCCCAGTTCGGTGTTCGTATCGTTCAACAAAGCCAATACATCGTCGTGCGTAATTTCCTGATAGGGGTGTTTGGGATGTTTAGAGTTTTCCGCGTTGGTGTCATTCGATGTGGTCGTTGTATTGCCTGGTTCGTAATTGCCGGGAATTGTGACTACTGTCCCGAAATCAAAATAGTTTTTTGTGAATTGGAGTGAGTTTTTTGCGCGTAAGCCATTGGCGGTAAAGCCGATTATCAGTCCGACCATGCCCAACAACAAAAACTCCGTAATCGTCTTCTTCAAAGCCTTCATCATTAGTATGATGACCTCCGCGTTAAGGAAGTCAATATCGATCCGTTGTCGTTGCGCATTAGTGACATGGGAGTTTATTCAAATTGTTAGCGATGTTAACCATATCGGGCGTGTAACAAACTCAATTTTCATTCACAATCACCACGCGTACGGACATGGGGTTTATCCAGATACGGATTTTTCCCTCTTTGTTGACGAACTGTCGCACGCCGCCGACGTGCATCGTTTTGATTTTGGTGTAGTCGATGGTTTTCGATCCACGAGGAGGGCGTGGTGTAAGTCGCGGGCTGAGCGTGGCTACGATTTGACCGGGATTTCCGGCGGGTAACATTACCATCTGTTTTTTCGAACCCACGTTCATCACCAGG
>CBDTZI010000548.1:0-1824 GCA_965364865.1 uncultured bacterium
GGATCGCACCGTCGACTCCGCCACCGCCAAGCAATGATGTATTGGCGGCGTTGACAATGGCGTCGACCTGTTGTGTTGTGAGGTCTCCGCGAATGATTTCGATAGTGGTAGCCATGTCTGTCGTTAATCCAGACCAGGGAATTACTGGGGTCGTAGTAAGATCGTAGAATCCACCAGCCCGCCGCTACGACGTTCCAGATAACCCAACACCATCGGCGCGGGTAAGTCGCGGTGTCTTAACGCATGGCAATGATAAAAATATTTTTTATAAGGCGATCCGCCAAGCGTCCATTTCAGTTTTGTCCAAAAGTTGTTCGCTCGTTGCATGTCCATTTGTATGTTATGTGATGCGAATGCTTGTTGTATATCATCGCGATCAAGTCGATCGAAATTTACGTTTTGGAAAATGTTTTTCCAATCGCTCAGCGTTCGATCCGGTACATCTTTTTCCGGGTACGCGTGTCTGCGTTCGAGCGTTACCGTAACTCTTCCTGAGTAATGGATAGCCGGGTCACATTTTGCAAAATATTTACTGTTGCGTTTCATGCGCCGATCGCGATGCAAGGCCAGTCGAACGGAGTGCTTGTGTTCTTCGCGGTCGATATTTTTAATAAAGACGCGTACAGCGTGCTTCGTATTGGCCAACCCTCCCAGGTTGGATGCTAATTTGATATATCGATGGAAGAATCGTAGGCGCTGCGAAGGCGTGGCATGGCTTTTGAAGTAATGATCAAGCCTGGCTAACGACCGCACACGTTCTTCCAGGGAGTCCGCTCTATGATGGATTTTTGAGAATGAAACATCGATCCACATTGCCCGCGGTAGTTCAGGATTTTCGGTCAAAATGAGGATATTGCTGGGGTGCGCATCGCCGTGAACGAAGCCGCGGTCATGGGCGTGGGCAAATAGCCGGGCGGTGATATCGATCAATGTATGGTTAGGCGTTTCATCCCATGCGTCACCCAGCGTCTGCGAGGATTCGATATATTTAAATATCAGGGCGGTGCGGCCTGAATCATCTCGGCTTCGTCCGATCGCCAGCCCCCCAGCGACGGATAGTCCAAGTGATTGTGCATTGACGGTCTGATCCCATTCTCGTTGTGCTTGATCTTTGACGAATACATGTTTGATGCGCTCAAATAAATTGTCGCGCTCAAACACTTTAACGATGACGGTTTGGTTCGATGTTTGTACGCGCCATGTTTTTCGGGCGTGACCCTGTTTGAGAAGTGTCGCGCTGCTTTCATGTTCCAGATCATACCAGTTGGGCGCGTCGGAGCTTAACAATGACGATTGATGCTGGGCACAAATTTGCCACTTTGCGATGGTATTCCCGACGAAGGTGATCGTATCCTGACTGGACATATCGGGTGATGACGCTGATGAATGGTCTATAACGGTTTTCGTTACAGTCATAATCGTGACTTACGTTACACGTTCAAACAGAGTAGCGACGCCCTGACCCACGCCGACGCACATGGTCGCCAGGCCCTTGTTCGCGCCACTCCGTTTCATTTCGTGCAGGAGTGTCGTGGTGATTCGTGCACCGCTGCAACCTAGCGGGTGACCCAGTGCGATGGCGCCGCCGTTTGGATTCACTTTTTTCTCGTCGAGTTTTAATTCGTTGATACAGGCCAATGATTGTGCGGCGAAGGCTTCGTTGAGTTCGATAACGTCGAGATCATCTATTTTCCAACCCGCACGAGCCAATGCTTTTTGAGTGGCTGGGATCGGTCCGACACCCATACAAGCGGGGTCTACACCCGCGGTGGCGGAGGGGCGTACATAAGCAAGCGGCGGAAATCCCAATTTTTCAGCCGTTTT
>CBDTZI010000549.1:0-1787 GCA_965364865.1 uncultured bacterium
ATATCAGCAAATACTGATCCGATCGATCTGATGAAAATTTTCCCGCCACCAACATTTGCGGTGGAATTATGTTGAATTGGTTTTTGTGAAAATACCCGGAAACAGTGATGGTTTAATCCTCAAAGCTTTGGGCCGACGGGCATAATTTCACAAGCTTGCACTCGTCGCATTTAGGTTTTCTGGCGGGACACACCTTTCGGCCATGCCAAATCAACGCGTGGCCCATGTAGGTCCAACTCTTTCGTGGGATCACCTGCATCAAGTCGCGCTCGATTTTAACCGCGTCCTTGCTGTCCTTGCTCTTCCAGGTCAGGCATAATCGCGTAGCCAACCGGCCGATGTGCGTATCCACGACAAATCCATCGTTTATCCCAAACCCGGTACCCAGTACCACGTTGGCCGTTTTTCTTGCGACCCCGGGCAGCGTGAGCAGATCTTCCATATTGGAAGGAACCTGCCCGCCAAACTCGTGGGCAATTTTATCAGCCGTCCCCTGAATGCTTTTGGCCTTCTGACGAAAAAATCCCGTTGAATGAATCAGCTCTTCAACCTGCTCCCTGGGCGCTTTCGCCAGCGATGACGGAGTTTTATATTTTTTGAATAAACCCGGCGTAACCTTGTTCACCGTTTCATCAGTCGATTGTGCTGAAAGAATCGTGGAGATGAGTAACTGATACGGGTCTTTGTGAATCAGCGCACATTCAGCTACGGGATATAATTTCTTAAGCTGGGTGAGAATTTTTTTCGCACGTTTTGTACGATCCTCTAATGATTCTTTAATCCTAGCCATTTGTACTATTTTCTTATTCGGCGGCTGATTGATTTTCTGATTTTACCCAATGAACAAAGCCATCTTCGTAGACATCCTTTTTCCAGATGGGTACATCCCTTTTGAGCGTATCGATGATCCATTGACACGCCTCAAACGCTTCCCTGCGATGTGCACAGGCGACCACAATCATCACCGAAACTTGTGCGGGGGGTACCGATCCAATCCGATGCACAATGGCTACCTTACCCGCCGACCATCGGTTGATCGCTTCTTCCGCGAGTCGATTCAATTCCTTTATAGCCATTTTTTCGTAGGCTTCATAATCGAGCCGTACCAGCTGGCCGTGCGATTCATCTGATTCCGCTCGGGTAGCACCTTCAAACGTCACGATGCCACCAAGGATGACATCACCCGTGACAAATCGTCGAACCCGCTCGACATCAATTTCATCTTTGCAAAGTTCAATCAGTATATTTTGGCTGTGACCTTCGCTGCCACCCGAAACTGGTGGGATCAGCGCCACCTCGTCACCCTCTTTTAAAACTGCGTCATCGGCTACGAAAGATTCATTGATTGCAAAACGAATCGTCGGCAACGCCTTTTTCAAAAGTTCAAAGCGATCAGACAGATAACTTCTCAGATCGGCCAGGGTTGAATCATCGGGCAATTCAATCTCTAGAGAATCCGCACCTGCAAAATCGCTGGCCGGTCCTAAAAAAAGAATTTGAATATTGATCATGGGTGTTACCAGAAGAGTTTGAGCTTGATCTTCAGTGGGTTACCGCAAGAACGCTTTTCCCACCATACGCCGAATGGTTGCGATCTGCCCAGCGTGAAAGGCTTCGTGCCTGATGCAGTGCGAAACCGCTCCGCCTTTGTCCTTGTAATGCGGATGTAGAGTTTTTCCATCCGCAGCGTAGGCAGGCTCTGCCAGATAATCATCGCTCATCGTTCCAACCACCGCCAGTGTTTTTTCTTGTACCTCTTTCATCGTCGCCAATACGTCCTCTACCGG
>CBDTZI010000550.1:0-1779 GCA_965364865.1 uncultured bacterium
GCGGCTGGGTTCCCGCAAGCCGGGACTCTTGCGCCCGAGATCGATAGTATTTGTAGAAGAATGACAACCCGCGCAAGCAAAAACTCGCGGATCTGAACCGTTCGGGATTTATGACACTATGACGACCAATGACTCGTACGATTGTGTTGTAATCGGTGGCGGGCCTGCGGGTGCGACTGTGGGGACGATTCTGGCGGATTACGGGCACCAGGTGTTGATTCTCGAGCAATCCGAATTTCCTCGCAATCACATCGGCGAATCGCTCATGCCTCAGACGTATGATACGTTCAAGCGGCTGGGCGTGCTGGATCAATTGAAAAAGTCCAATTACCCCGTGAAAGAGAGTGTACAGTTCGTTTCTTCTTCGGGTAAAGATTCGCAGCCCTATTATTTTACCGATCGCGATCCGAGTGAACGATCGGTTACCTGGCAAGTGCCTCGCGACCATTTCGATCAGATGATGTTGGACAATGCGAAAGCACATGGCGTCAAAGTACGACAGGGCGTACGCGTCGGCGAAGTGGTTTTTGAGGGCGACCGGGCGGTGGGGGTAAAGATCGTGAATGGCGACCGAGTTTCGGAAATTCCGGCCAAGGTGGTTGTAGATGCCACAGGCATGTCAACTTTATTAGCCAGTCAACTCAACATTCGTGATGATCATCCCGACCTGAAAAACGGTTCGATCTATTCGTATTACAAAAATGCGGTTCGTGACGAGGGCCGCAACGCCGGTGCGACGATAATCGTTCACACGGCCAACAAAAAAGGTTGGTTTTGGTTTATTCCGCTGCCGGATAATATGACCAGCGTGGGTGTGGTGGCTGAGCCTGCTTATTTGTTTACAGGGCGAGGGAATGACCCGTTAACCATTCTCGACGAGGAGATCGCGGGTTGTCCGGGGTTGCAGCGAAGATTGGAAGGTGCTCAACGAATGAGCGGCGGACATGTGATCCGCAATTTTTCTTATAAATCCAAGCGGGTCGCGGGTGATGGCTGGGTGATGGTGGGCGATGCCTTTGGATTTCTCGACCCGATTTATTCATCCGGTGTTTTTCTCGCACTGAAAAGCGGCGAATTCGCAGCGGACGCGATTCACGAGGCGCTGGTTGCGGGAGATGTCAGCGCTGAGCGACTGGGTTGTTTTGGTAAGAAATTAGCGGCGGGGATGGATCAGATTCAGCAACTCATTTATGCTTTTTACGACGAAGGGTTCAGCTTCGCAAAATTCAATCGAGACCACCCCGAATTTCACGATCATATCGTTCGACTCCTGATCGGCGATGTTTTTAATGATGAGGTAGGCGAAGTGTTTCAAGTTTTGAAGGATTGGGTTAAGCTTCCCGCTCCGATTCACTTTGACGGGAGTTCCTCATCATGAAAATGTTAATTTATAGCCTCATCGTGTTGCTGGCGATTGTTCATCAGGATTTCTGGTGGTGGGACAAAATCGATCCGCTGGTGTTTGGGTTTATTCCGATGGGGCTCGCGTATCACGCGGGTATTTCGTTGGCGGCTGGGATTCTGTGGGCGTGTGCGGTGAAATACTGCTGGCCGGCAGGGTTGGAAGATGAAGCGTCTGCCGGTGATGCGAATGCAAGCAGCCAGGGAGGTCACGCATGAACGGTGGACAGATTACGGTCATTATTATCGCGTGCTACCTTCTTTTGCTCCTGGGTTTGGGCCTGTTTGCCAGCCGATTTTCCAAAGGATCAGCTGCGGACTTCTTTCTCGCTTCGCGCGGGATCGGCCCCTTTCTGCTTTTGATGTCACTGTTTGGCA
>CBDTZI010000551.1:0-1759 GCA_965364865.1 uncultured bacterium
GTTGGGTTGTTTCAGGATCGCTGATATACGAGCCGATAAATCGCTCGATTTTCACGCGTATATTTGATTTCAAAGTTTGTGCCGCTGAATTCCTCATCTGTTTCAATCACCGCATCATCCCAGGGTATCTCGCAAAGTTCGCTCGAAGTTTTCAACAGCTCGTGGATGTGTTCGAAGTATTCCTGATGGTCCGTCTGAATCCGCCAGTAGCCCTCTTTTTGCAGACAACGGATCGCCGCCTCGACAAAGTCGGGTTGAACCATGCGACGCTTGTGGTGTCGTTTTTTGGGCCAGGGGTCGGGGTGGTACAGGTGCAACATGGACAGGCTGGCGGGCGGTAGATGGTGGATGACGAAGATTTTGGCGTCGGTTCGCATGACGCGTACGTTGGTCATCTGGTGACGGGCCATCCGATCCGCGCAGTACCGATAATATTTATTGGCCCATTCAATGCCCAACATGCGGATGTGTGGAATGGCCTTCGCGCGGTTGAGCAGGAATCCGCCTTTGCCGCAGCCGATTTCCAGCTCGAATGGACCCGGTGAATCGAACCACTGCATGGGATCGACGATTTCCTCGTCAGCGGGTTCTTCTATACAAATGTCTTCGATCGTAAGCACGGTTCTATCGTGTCAGGAAATGGCGTTTTGATCAAGTGTAGTATTTCTGATTGTGAGCGGAACCGGGTGCCACTGGCGGCTTTGCCCGCCAGTGTTTCATGTAGCGTTGCCCCCAGGCCGAGCGTCTGTGACCCCTGTGGGCGGCGCAAACAGAGTCGCGACTGTGAGGGAGTTGACTTCTTTCCGAACCGCGCCCGTCAGGAAGCGGCCTGCGCAATGTTGAATGTTTATACCAGCGCCCGAACGTCGACTTTCAATGCTTTGGCGACGCGTTTGAGGGTGCGGATGGTGGTGTGATCGGGGTTGCGTTCGATCCGCGAAATCTGCGATTGGGGGATGTTTAGTTTCTTGGCTAATTGCTGCTGGGTAAGCCCCGCTGATTTTCTCGCCCGGGCGATGCGATCGCCTGCGATTTGCAGGGCCAGGTCGTCGGCGTCCACGAAATCGTCGTCCTTGCTTTCGATCTGCTTTACAGCCTGTTTGACCATATCGGCCTTGATGAGCTGTTCGTACTCATCGACGGGCACCAGCACATATTTGGGTCTGCCGTTTTCGATGACGTATTGGTGTTCGCTAGGATTTTTTGCTTTTGTTTTTCTGCGAGAAGAACGGGGATTTGCTGACTGGCTAGTCCCATTCAGTGAAGCGGGTTTCCGCCGTTCGCTTACACGCCGCCCCCTTGCTTTTTTCGTACGTTTCGTTTGGGTGGAACTCTTCTGCATAATCGTATCTTTATCTTGTCTCTTGCCCGGTTCGTCTCAAAAATCGCGATACAGTTTTTGAACCGAAAGAACTGTAGTCGGTATTTGCTGATCGAAGGATCATCATAACCCTCCAAGTCATCGAGCAATCCCAATCTAAGTAGTTCCAGTTGTTCACGGAATGCATTAACTTCCTCGTCGTTGCAATCGTGTCGAATAAACCATACTGCGTCTCGGTGTTGTTCCACCTTGATCTTCATAACCTGGTTCCTGCTGATACATAATCTGCCTCCATGCCATAGTTACGATGTTAAGGGGTCACACCTTTAGTGACATCGTTTATTCCTATTCGATAGGAATGTACGCTATGGTATTCTTATTCAATAAGAATATACTATTTATAATATATATCAATTTTGATATAAGTCAAGGAGAAAA
>CBDTZI010000552.1:0-1729 GCA_965364865.1 uncultured bacterium
GGTCGTGAGGACGAAGCTTTGGGGGGAGCGGAAGCGGGTTGCGAATTCGAGTTGTTTTTATCGCATCCCGACAAACAACAAGCAACCACGCAGGCGATGATACACATTCGTTTTGACGATTTTGAATAGAGGTTCATGGATTTCATTCTCCAGAGTGATCCTGGTGTGCAATGTACTTCGATACATAAGCTTACGCGATTGTATCACGATAGAATCCGTTTCACCATAGTCCAACCCGCCGGTGAATCGAATGGCTTTGCAACCCGCGCTCAATCAGCCTATACTTGTATGCCGTGTGCAAATGATCACACGGAGAATCGGGATTCACAGGCTCCCGAGGGTGTTTCTTTCAGGATTGGATAATGTCGCATAGAGACTTTTATAACATTCTAAGTGTAAGCAAAACGGCTTCCGATGATGAAATCAAACGCGCCTATCGAAAGCTCGCTAAGAAATACCATCCCGACCGCAATCCCGACAACCCGAAGGCTGAGGAAAAATTCAAGGAAGTACAACAGGCTTATGATACCTTGGGCGATTCAGAAAAACGCAGCCAATACGATCAATACGGAGAAGTCGGCGTGGGTCAATGGTCTACGGATCCACGAGGACAAAAGGTCTATTCGTGGGGTGGAAGTGGTTCCGCGGTGGGGGTCGACGATCTGGAGGATTTATTTTCATCCTTTGGCGGTGGTGGGAAGCGTGCGAGTATTTTTGACGAAATTTTTGGCGGTCAGCGGGGTCGTCAATCGATGGCTTCCCAGCGAGGTCAGGATCATCAACAAAACATCACACTGACCTTTGAACAGGCGATTCGAGGTACCACCTTAACTTTGCAAATGAAAATGGGTCACAACGGTCGCCCTGAAACCATCGAGATTAAAATACCCGCGGGTGTAAGTCAGAATCAGAAAATTCGCATTGCCGGCCGAGTGCCCGGTTTGCGTGGAGGCCCTCCTGGCGATTTGTATCTGGTCTGCGATATCAAGCCACATGCGTACTATACGCGAGAGGGATTAGATTTATATGTAGACGTTCCGGTATCGATCACAGAAGCGGTTTTGGGCGGTAAGATTGATGTCCCCACGTTGGATGGTAAAGTGAGCATGTCTCTGCCACCGGGAACGCCGGGCGGTACTCGATTGCGATTAAAAGGCAAAGGCGTACAAAAAAAAGGTGACGCACCAGGTGGCGATTTATATGTCGTGATCAATATGACCCCACCGACCGAACTGACAGATGATCAAAGACAACTTTTTGAGCAGTTAAAGGAAATCGACCTCATTGATCCACGAGCAAAATGCCCATGGTAGACTCACTCGATAATTATAATCTCACGCCACCCGATCAAAACCGGTTTCGATTCGGGATCGTAATTCTGGTCATGGGGATTATTCTTGTACTCTGGGCATGGGGTAGTTGGATCTATCGTTCGTCGAGTACAGCGCCACCGGGTTCGAGTATAAATAGATCATTTGAATACGACGAAAATTTGGAAGAAGTAAACGCCCGATCGGAATATCCTGATCAAACCCAAGTCGCCAAAACACTCCCAACGATGTTACTGTATGGTTTTATTCTCTTTATGGTGGTGTTGGCTGCGACTTTTATTCTGGTTCGAGCCACACGGCGATATCTCGCCGCTGCTGCGCACAAACGAGCACCCCCGACAGAAACCAGCGACGTCTGGTCTACGCATAAGTTGCCCGATGATTATGAAAATTGATTT
>CBDTZI010000553.1:0-1712 GCA_965364865.1 uncultured bacterium
ATGTGCTGGGGGAATCAGACCAAAAAGATGGCGATTCTGGTGAGTAAACAAAGCCACTATTTGAATGATCTGTTGTGGAGATGGAAGACCGGTGAGCTGCGGGTCAACCTGGCTTTTGTAGCCAGCAACCATCCTGATCTGAAGGAGGATGTCGTTGCGTTTGGTCTGCCGTTTTATTATCTGCCCGTAACGCATAAATCCAAACAGGATCAGGAAACGCAGTTGCAAAATCTCCTCGACGAGAATTCAGTCGATTTCGCGGTGTTGGCCCGGTACATGCAAATTCTCTCGCCCGAATTTGTACAGCGGTATCCCCAGCGGATCATCAACATCCACCACAGCTTTTTACCGGCGTTTGCAGGCCCCAAGCCCTATCACCAGGCCTATGATCGCGGCGTGAAAATCATCGGGGCCACGAGTCATTATGTGACCGACGAACTGGATCAGGGGCCGATTATCGCTCAATCCACGCTGCCTGTGGACCATCGAGACACGGTGGAGGATATGATCCGCAAGGGTCGAGACCTCGAACGGGTCGTTTTATCTGCCGCGGTGCGTGCTCATGTTGAAGATAAGCTGTTAATCAGTAACAATAAGACAGTCGTATTTGATTAGATAAAAAAAGAAAGCAATTGTGGCCTCAAGCGAGGTCAATCATTAAGGAGCGGACAGATGAAAAAGTTGATGCTGGTGGTGGCCCTGATGTTGGTGTCGGGAAGTATGATGTATGGACAGGATACCAAGATTGGAACATCTAAGGATGCAGAAAAAAAAGTAACGCCTAAATTTAACACCGAGGATGAAAAGGCAATCCGTAAAACCGTACAAAACTATTATTCAGGTGTCGTTACGGCGAATATAGATAAGCTGAAAGATTCATGGGCCATGACGGGGGGGCACGTTAAATATGTGGATCAAGATAAAGACAAGAAGGATATCGTCAAAACCATTCCCATCAGATTGGCCGCGAAATCCTGGACGCAAAGCCCGGCGGATCGAGCCAGTGCTGATGTAAAGATGCTTGATATTGTGGAAAACAAGATGGCGATGGTAAAGCTGGAATTCAAGTACAATGATCATACATTTATGGACTACTTGACGCTCTACAAATTGAATGACCAGTGGAAAATCGTACACAAAGCTTATACCTTCGTGAAATAAGGATTCGGTGTTTGAAGTCGCGTCGTTGTTATGCGCCATAAGGTGGAGGCACGAACGCAGGTTCACCTGGGTTGTCGGTGGGTACATTTCGACGGCGGGCGGTAAGCCATAATCCAAACAGAAAGACGAATCCGCCTACTACTAAAATATGGATTGGAAGATGCGACCAGGCTGCGTCCGAAGTCTGTTGTGCGTCGAGTGGATCTTCCGCCGCAATACCGATCCATGTCGCCCAGCCGGGATAAAGTACGCTCATGACGCTGATGGTGTTGTGCAGCATGTGTGCCAGGATGCAGGGCAACACCGATCGCGATTGCCAACAAAGATAACCCAACACCATTCCCAGCGATGCGGTGATCGCAAATCGAAACAGCATGAAATGAAAAATGCCGAAGATAGCGGCGGCCACCAGGATCGAAAGCCATTTTTTTGAAGACCCGCTCAACCCTCGCAGCAAAAACCCTCTAAATAACAGCTCCTCACACACGGCGGGGATCAGCGCGATCAGCAGAGCTGCGACAAACACCAACAGATTGACCTCGGTTCGATAC
>CBDTZI010000554.1:0-1702 GCA_965364865.1 uncultured bacterium
GGTTGTTAGTGGCAGTGCGGTTCCTGGGAGTATTTTTCTCGACCGCTTCGTGACATGAAAAGCGGGAAGATGATATCGCTTGCACAACACGGTACAACCACCGCCAACACCACAAAGATAAACATCTTGCCGATCTGGTCGATCCACGCGATCATACCCAGGGGGCCGACCATGTAAAAAATACTGGCCATCGTGGACATCAACACATGCAGCGAATGAGAGATAAACGTGCTGCGAATGACGCCGGACGAAGCCGCTACCCCCATCAATACACCCACGATTGCAAACGGAATAACCAGACCGGGATGTTCAAGCACGCAAATGTGCCAGGGTGTGTGCACATTCAATACCCACAAAGACACCTGGGGCATGAAGATGTCGCTGATACCGCAAACGCCGATCGCCCCGATCAGCCCGATGATAATTGCCTTAAAGGGTCGTCGATCGTATCGACAAAACATGGCTGACGTCGCCGCCGCGGAAAAGAGCATGTGGGCTGGGTGAAACAGATGGAAAAATAATCGAGCTGGGTTGTCCGTGCCGCCCCCGTGATCATGCCCGGCGTGTGGATCGACAGCTGCACCGTCATAACCTTCCACCCCGGAATATCCCATAATGCAGATTGTCCCAGCTGCGATTAACCCTAGGGCTACCGCCGCCACCGAAAAGGGTATGTGTTCGCGCAGTTCAACCAGAATCGCGGATGGCGATGGCTCGTGCTGATGTTGATGGTCATGTTCAGTCAAGGGGTTTTTCCTTGTTGGAGTAATCTTTGTGCGCGGATTATGACCAATGTGAGCGATCTAAGCAAATTGAACGCGTGTTGTAATCGTGTTTTGTGCATATAATGAACCAGAGATATTTCAACACCACACAAGGAGTCGATGCATCATGTCCGCAGCCATCCGCCTGAAAGAGCTATTGCACGAAAATACGATGTTGTCCGCACCGCAGTTGGTTGTACGCGAATCGGGCGAGAAGGTTCGCTGCATCGCCTGTGGCCATCGTTGTATGATCCTGCCGGGTCGAAGCGGGGTCTGTCGGGTGCGGTTTAACGAAGGCGGCGATCTTCGTGCGCCTTCGGGTTATGTAGCCGGTTTGCAGATCGATCCGATCGAAAAAAAGCCGTTTTTTCACGCCTATCCCGCACGCGATGCGCTGTCGTTCGGGATGCTCGGTTGCGATCTGCACTGCGGTTACTGTCAGAATTGGGTCACTTCTCAGGCGCTTCGTGACGATTCTGCGGTTTCGCGGCCCAACTTTGTCGCCCCGGAGAAGATGATCGAGATCGCGGTCAATCAAAAAGTTCCGGTGATGGTGAGTACCTATAACGAGCCGCTGATCACTGCGGATTGGGCGGTGGAGATTTTCAAACTGGCCAAGGCCGAGGGGATCGTCTGCGGATTTATCAGCAACGGCAATGCCACGCCGGAGGTGCTGGAATTTATTCGACCCTATGTGGACCTCTACAAGATCGACCTGAAAAGTTTTGAGGATAAAAGCTATCGTCAGCTCGGCGGGATTTTGCAAAACGTGCTGGACACCATTAAACGTACGCACGAGATGGGGTTCTGGGTCGAGATCGTGACGCTGGTGGTGCCGGGATTTAATGACAGCGACGACGAGTTGAAGCGGATCGCGGAATTTATCGCCGGCGTTTCAACGGATATGCCATGGCATGTCACCGCGTTTCATCCCAATT
>CBDTZI010000555.1:0-1696 GCA_965364865.1 uncultured bacterium
CTTTTTCAAGATGGGGTAATGCTTTATCGGGTGCGCCCTGAATGGCGAAACACAATGCCAGACTGATCATCGATTCGGTGTGTTCGCGGTTAATGCTCAACGCCTGAACAAATCGCAGCTCCGCTTCATCTAATCGATCCAATCGGGTAAGCAGCGTACCCAGCTGAAAATGAAGATCCGCATTATCGGAATCCAGATTGATGCCATCTCGTAGCGATTGAATCGCAGCTTCTGGATTCCCCGCTTCCCACCAGGAGAGGGCGTGTCGAATTCTGGCGGTGGTGTTGGATTCGTTAGTGTCGACGTCATGAGCGAACTGCTGTGCGGACTGATCCGGTTTCCCCTGTCCCATGTAGCAGGCGGCCAGGTAGGCGGGCAGGGAGTGATTGCCGGAACCACACTGTTGTGCTTTGGTGAACGCGGACGCGGCTTCGTTGAAGCTACCCGCATTGAGCAGGCAGATGCCACGGCGGATCTCGTTCTGAGCCTGAATCATCCCCGACATCGCATGGACCAGCGGCTCGCCGTTTTCACTGACAATTTTTCGTGTTTTTGTTATCGGAGTCATAGTTTTCTATACCTATTTATCCATGGCGCTGCGTATCAAGCCACACATCAGTGGATATATCGGTTTAGAAGAATCCGAGGGTTATTAGTTGCTCAGAGCGTGGATTGGGGGAAAATAGGGGTGCTTTATTGGTCTGAAACGGAGTCATGGTGAATTCTTGCCATCTTTGCATGACGCCTGTGAATCAAGGCCGATCAGGTGTATTTTTCGGATTGGATAAATTGTCTCTGATCTGGATAATAGCGGCCTCACCCTGGCGAGGCCCGGGTCAGCGAAACTAGAGAAGTTGGACAAAAATGCTTGTCGATATGTTATTGGAATCTACTCGCCGTACACCCCAAACCACGGCGGTGGCGGATTCGTTGCGTTCGTTAACCTACAAACAACTCACCCGAGTTGCGCTGGTGATGAGAAACGTAATTCGTTCACAGACCTCCAATCAACACATTGGAATCATGCTGCCATCTTCCACGGTATTTCCGGCGGTGCTGATGGGTACGTTGTGGGCATCCAGAACTGCGGTGCCGTTAAATTTTTTATTATCTGCGGATGAACTGCAGCCCGTCGTGCAGGATGCCGGGTTGGATACGATCATCACCGTTAAACATTTCGCCAAGTTAGCTGAATCGCTTCCAGTCAAAGTTGTTTATCTTGAAGACCTTCCACTCAAACGGAAAATATTTTTTTCAATGCTTCGACCTTTGCCACCAGCGCCTGCGGTTGATCCGAATGAGACCGCCGTGTTGTTATACACGTCGGGAACGACGGGTCATCCCAAAGGCGTTGAGTTGACGTACCATAATCTTTACAGCAATTGCACCGACACCATCAATTCACTCAAGGTCGATCAAGATGAAATTTTTCTGAATATCCTTCCGCCGTTTCATGTGTTTGGATTAACCGCCAATGTTCTGGTACCCATTATGCTTGGTGGCAGCGTGTTTGCCATTCCACGATTCAGCCCGGCGGCGGTGGTCAAAAGTGTTGCGTTACATCGTGTCACGGTCATGATGGCTATCCCGAGCATGTACGCCGCCATTTTGAAATCCACATCGGCCACGGCGGAACCCTTTCGATCTATCAAATTAGCCATTACTGGAGGTGAACCTCTCTCCCATCGCGTCCGGT
>CBDTZI010000556.1:0-1693 GCA_965364865.1 uncultured bacterium
CCTGTACTGCGCGAACATAACCTGCTCTCTCGTGACGCACGAAAAGTCGAACGGAAGAAATACGGTCAGCGTGGTGCACGGCGTAAATTCCAGTTCTCCAAACGGTAATTTTTTCCGCGAGAACGAAAGAGATTCAATTTTCCACTCCGGGATATCATTGCGCGCAAAAAAATCCACAGACAGGAATTAAGCCCTGATCTACGGATTGAACATGCTCAGATAAGATGATCCAAAATCAAAGGGTGGTTTGATTATTCTACAAACAGAAACTGCATACCGACAATATACTGTCCACTACGAAGAGGTGTGCAGTGGCGTATGATCGCCCGACCGTGAAAACTCGCTTCGGGTTCATGGATCGCAATCTCAAGTTCCATTCCCGGAGGCAGTTCTTCATCGCAACGAACCCCCATGCCGTGCGCACTTAAATTGATTGAGGTCGCCAGCGAGTGTCTTTCAGGACCAAATTCTCCGGGGATCCACAGCTCGACAGTACCCGGAAAAGGCCAGCGAGGATGCTTACGTTGCGTTGAACCATTGCACTCGACATCCATGCCCATGCGTTCTGCAAGAAGCTCGTCCACCGAGTTTTCAGTCAAAGGAAAAATTTCAATTGTTTCCATGGTATACCTCCATCGACTTCCCCCTACAACCCCATCGCATACACCATGGAATGAATGTGTATCGATAGATTTGCAACCCGCGCACCCGCCAGGCCGTGTAACTCCTGCCTGTGGATGTGCCCCACTACCTTTATTTATACGATATCCATGAGCGGCAAGATTTACCTATACGCAACAATATCGTAACGATTTATCGGTCGATGGGACGGTGACTTGAATTGTCGTGGTTGAATATATTATCAGCCAATATTATCAGTCATTGGAAACGGCATCACCCAGCCATACGTAACACGTCCTGATAGGTGACAAAGATAAAAAAGCTGACAAGGAAAAAGATTCCGATCATCTGGGTGGCAACCTGAACACGCAAACTTACCGGACTTCCTTTGATTTTCTCAATAATCAGAAACACCATGATTCCGCCATCCACAATGGGAAAGGGCAGGAAGTTGATCACGGCTAGGTTGGCAGAAATCATCGCCAGAAAATAGAGAAATTGCACCAGTCCCTGTTGAGCGATTTGGCCGCCGATATCAATGATCCCCAGTGGCCCGGAAATGTTTTCGACCCCAACGCTTCGCGTAAAGATCAGCCGTTCCATCATGGTATAAACTTGAAGGATGAAATAATATGTTTTGTGTATGCCGATCGAAATCGCATCCAGGGCGTTCTCGCCCTTCAACAGGACCGTTTCACCGGCCAAGCTGAGACTGGGAGAGAAAGTTACACGCCCCAGCCACGGGTCAACCATGTCTTGCGTTATATCCACGGTCGCGGTTTTCAACTCACTCATAGAGTTGTCACGGTATTCAATGATTACATCTTGTTGACCCACCAGTTCCGTAAGTTTACGTCGTGTACCTTCATGATACTGAACCGAAAGTTGGCTGGTGTTGTTTTCACTGGTTGTAGTCACGGTGTCATTCCCCGCGATGCGCACGATCCGTGCTTCCGGGCCAACCCCTAACCGCGTTCGTAACGAGTGGGGAATTTCAAAAGGAACGTTGACGGTCTGTCCCTCATGATCTAAATACGTCAAGTCCACCGTGCGACCGGCGTGACCACGAAAA
>CBDTZI010000557.1:0-1690 GCA_965364865.1 uncultured bacterium
CAAATAGGTCAACATTCGACAACCTCGGCTGACGCTGGGCTGACGAACATTGGCATGTTCCGTCGGTGTTTTTTTGAAGGGTCATTTTGTGACTATCAGTTTGAATATCCTATCTTCGTTTGAGTCTATGGCTACGGTTCATCCAAAACGTTCACGAACAAAGCCATTCAAAATTATGTTGGCTGATCCGCCTGCCTTGACGGATGATTACGACAAAGCCTATCCAAACCTCGGGCTGTTACAGCTGATTTCTTATCTTCGCGAAAACACACCGTTGCACGATGACGACATTATCTTTCTCGATCAGTTTCACACTATGGAAGATCACTTTCGTTTGATCGAAGAGCATCGACCACGGATTTATGGCCTGAGCTATGCCTTTTTAACGCAACGAAACGCACACGAAACCATCAACGGAATTAAGCAGCGATTTCCCGAAGTGTTGATCGTTGCGGGTGGACCCCATCCGACTTCCGTACCCGATGAAGTGATGGAAATATCAGACGCGGACCTGGTTTGTGTGGGTGAAGGAGAGCAGACACTGGCAGATATCGTTAATCGCGTCATCCGCGACGATTTCGATTTTTCCAATATCCCGGGCTTGTTGGTTCGTACTCCGGATGGTCCGTTGGATACGGGCAAGCCGCGCACCATAGAAGACCTTGATGCGTTGCCGTACATGGCCTGGGATCGAATCGACTTTACAAAATTCGTCGGTCAGCACTATTGCAAATCCAAACGGCAATCGTGCATCGTGATCAGCCGCGGCTGTCCTTATAAATGTACGTTCTGTTCATTGCCGGTGTGGCGGGTGTCCAAGCCCTGGGTGCGGATGCGCTCAGCCGAAAACATTGCCGGTGAAGTGGAATGGTTATACTCGCTGGGTATACGCGAAATCAAAATCGTATCCGATGAGATCAACGTGACCCTGCCGTGGGCGAAGGATGTTTGTCGGGCTATCGTCGATCTTGGCCACAAGGATTTGTATTTTCAGTCGAACCTGCGGTCGGACAAGGTGGATAATGAGCTGGCAAACTTGTTCAAGCAGATGAACATGTGGCTGGTGCATGTCGGCGTGGAAAGTGCCAACGATCGCGTGTTAACAGGAATCGAAAAACACATCAATGTCAAAGATACCGAGCAGTGTTTGAAATTCCTGAAAAAGAATAACATTCGCGTTCTGCTTTTTATGATGGCGTTTCAGCTTTGGGAAACGGATGGCGAATTGCAACATGAGACGCCCAAGGAAATTCGGCGATCACTCTTTTGGGTTTGGAAGCAGTTTTTGATGCGGCGGATCAGCTACATGACCTGGTCGATCGCCACGCCTATGCCCGGTGCTCCGTTGCAGGAGATTGTCAATAAACATGGCTTGAAATCCGCGGATCAGGTTTTGGATAACTGGAACCGCAATAAGGATTATCTGGGCATCGATTTAACATCGCTGGGGATTACTGAAAATACCAAGATGCGGCTGCTGCGAGCGGGGATTATCTCCAAGGCGATTTTTATGATGTTCAGCGGGAATTTCGACTGGCGACGCAATTTCCATCGTATCGGTATTTTGATGCGTAGTTTCTTTGGCAATTGGAATGTGAGCGTAGAACCGACATTGGTGAAGCAGTCTGAAAAGAGCAGGGCGACGATTGAATCGATTTCCGGTAACTCTGCTGAAATGGATTCTACCCAA
>CBDTZI010000558.1:0-1683 GCA_965364865.1 uncultured bacterium
ATCTGCACATTGGCGGGGCCCGATCGTTTCTGTTTAACTGGCTACTCGCAAGAAAATTCGGTGGAAAACTCGTGCTGCGAATCGAAGACACCGACCGCGCACGTCATGTCGAAGACTCGGTGGAAAAAATTCTCGACGACATTCGCTGGCTCGGCATGGACTTCGACGAGGGACCTGAGGTCGGCGGTGATGCCGGACCTTATTTTCAAAGCGAACGACTCGACATCTATAACCAATACATGCAGCAGATGCTCGATTCGGGAAACGCCTATTACGCACTCGAAACGCCGGAAGAACTCGCGGATATGCGTCGCAGTGCCGAAAAAGAAACCGGCGGGTTTCGATATCCTCGGCCCAACCCCCTGCCCACGATCGAA
Organism: uncultured bacterium; assembly: GCA_965364865.1. GTDB lineage: Bacteria > Planctomycetota > Phycisphaerae > UBA1845 > UBA1845 > CBDTZI01. Next base: position 378 of record CBDTZI010000558.1, read on the forward strand.
GAAGGTGAAGCTGCGAAAAAAGAGGGTAAACCCGTCGTCGTGCGTTTCAAAATGCCCGACGCTGACATCATCGTGACCGACGACATTCTCGGCGAGGTCACCATCGCAGCCGATCAGCACGAAGATTTCGTGATCCAAAAAAGCGACGGCTTCCCCACCTATCACTTCGCCTGCATCGTCGACGACGAGCTGATGAAAATCACGCACGTGCTTCGCGGTCAGGAACATCTGATGAACACGCCCAAACACGTTGCGATGCAGCGAGCGCTGGGGTTTACAACGCCCCACTACGCACACATGCCCGTCATTTTTAACATGAACGGCTCTAAGATGAGCAAGCGGGACAAGGAAAAAGCGATCAAAAAAGGCGAGACTCCGCCGGAAATCGAGGTGCATGATTTTCGAGTGGCTGGATATTTACCCGAGTCAATCGTGAATTTTATCGCACTATTAGGTTGGAATCCGGGTGATGAACGTGAGCAGTTTGACCTGAAGGAGTTGACCGAGGCATTTAGCCTGGAGCGGATCGGTAAAGCCAACGCCAAGTTCGATCGCCAGAAATTAATGTCGTTCAATACCGACTGGGCTGCCAGAGTTTCCGAAGATCGCCTGCTGGAGGCGTTTAAGGATTTTCTCGCGGTGAATAACGACCTGAGCCGCGGGCTTCAGCCCGCGCGGTTTGGCGAACCTGTAACGTCGCCCCTTGTGGGCGGCGCAGCAACCGATTTAATTTTCCAACCCACCGGCCAACCGCCCACCGACGCTGAGCTTGGCTGGGTATTGAAAGTGTGCCACGGGTTCCGCACTTTCCCGCAGGTCATGGACAAGGTACGTTTCCTGTTCACGCCCGACGACAAAATCGTGTACGACCCTAAAGCCGTCAAAAAAGTGTTACAAAAAAACGACGGCGCCGGTTACGAGATGCTCAAATTTTTATTGACCAAATTTGATGCCCTCGAAGACTGGACCGATGCATCACTTGAACAACTCATCAAAGACATCTGTGAAGAAAAAGGTGTTGGTATGGGTGCGGTTGCCCAACCCATACGCGTAGCCATCACCGGCTCCACCATCAGCCCCTCCATCCACGAAAGCCTGGAAAAACTGGGACGGAAAATTACCCTAAATCGTATAAAAAGAGCTGTTGATCAGTAAACCGCTAACACGCGAATGTGATGCCTCCAAATCACGATTTTTTACCCCCTATAGAATTATTATCAGACCCGGCATCAATTCCGGTCCAAAACGAGAGATAACAGAACCCATTGCGGGTATATCCCACTTGCCCACTGCCCCACCATGGTGT
>CBDTZI010000559.1:0-1676 GCA_965364865.1 uncultured bacterium
TTCGTGAAGTATAATGTGTCGGGGGGCGAATCGTTCGAGGTCGCAGTAATGTTGTAGCCGCTCAAAATTTCTTCGATGGCCGTGCAAATCGCCCGTCATGACCAACTGGCCATAATTGGGAAAGACCAGCTCTGATCCGCGAAGCAGGGGGTCGTTTCGGTTGAATTCTGCGGCGCCGGTCAGCATTTCCGCAGCTTTTATTCCGTCACTCATTCAAAATCCTTCATCATGTTGGTGGAATCCTGGTTGTCGTTGCCTGGACTTTGTTTTTTTTTCAGTTTAGCCAGTTGTTTTTTCCAAATCTCTTGCACGACAGCCAATCGACTGTCGATCAGTTTCATATCAGCCGGTCTTTCGCCGGGATTATCACGGCAACATTCCATGACCAGATTGGAGAGCGAAACAGGAATTTTATCATTCCATTCGATCGGAGCAATAGGTTTATCCTTGGATACCAGATTGTTACCGCCGGCTAAGTCGGTTCCGCGAAGAGCGGTGGGGTAATTCTCTGATGTAAGAACCCAGTACATGGTCGCGCCGAGATTGAACACATCTGTCCGTTGATCCAGCGGCAAACGTCTCACCTGTTCAGGAGCGATGTAATCGGGCGTTCCCTGAATGCGTTCTTTTTTGGTGTGCATTTTGCACGACTGTCCAAAATCGATGATTTTCAATTCGCCGCCCGTAGCCACCATGATGTTGTTGGGTTTGATGTCGCTGTGTACATAACCGGCCTCGTGCATGGCGTGCAGGCCAGCTGCGATTTTTCGAAAAACCACCAGAAAAGAATTCAGGCGATTGGGAAGCGCTTTATCCAGAGGCAATCCATCGATGTAATCCATGACCACCATAATTTCACTGACCTGGATTAATTTACGAGCGCGGTGAATGGAATAACTGTGTCGAAGATATTTGTTGTCCAGTTTGTGGCAGACTTCGTATTCCATTTCCACCTGCTCTAAAAATTTGTCGTCTTCAGAACTGTGGCGTACAACGTGTTTGACGGCGTAGGGTTTGCCGGTCCGTAAATGTTTGGCCAGAAAAATTTTAGAACCCGCGCCGGTACCGATTTGTCGGATGATTTTATAATCAGATAATTCCAAAGCCACGTTTTACATCCACATCCAAAGTTGCTGGTCGCAAATACTTCACGACGCAATAAATAAACAATCCACGTTGCCCACTTTTTTTCAGGCTATACCCGTGACGCGGTGGGTATACCTTTACCGTCATTCAAGATAGCTGGATGGCCCGCCAGTTCGCATCGTTACCATGCTCGAAGGATGAGGCCCCTCGTCGTGAATCCCTTGGCTGAGCCTGAAAAAGCGCACGCCCGTTGGCGTTACGCAGGTTAACACAGACGCAGATTAGCATTGATTGGTTCTTTAACCAACCCCTTCGGGGCCAATGATTGTTGAAAACGATGATTCGGGCTTCTTTTTCTAAGGTAAGAGCGAACGTACGTCGGTTTCGGGGTCGAGATCGACGGCTTTTTGGGCGAGTTCTCTCGTTTTTTTGAGGTCGCCCAGCTTGTGTGCAGCCCGGGCAGCTCGGCTGAAATGATTCACCTGGGTGGGCTCGATTCGGGTCATCATGAGATATTCCCGCAGTGCGTGTTGAGAATCTCCAGCCTGCATGTAGGTGTCTCCCAGAGATTGGTGTACGTCGACGGATAG
>CBDTZI010000560.1:0-1659 GCA_965364865.1 uncultured bacterium
TACGAGAGTGACCCGTTTTGCGAATGATTTCAAGTATCGTATCCAAATTGTCGGTGTGGGAGATGGCTTCGACGTCGGTCCGCGGCGTCATGATCTCCTCGACGCGTGTATCGGTTAATTCAATGACCGATTCGATCATCTCTTTTTCTTCTTCGTCGACCGCACCATGCAACTCCCCCTCGGTGATGACTTTGAGAATCTCCTCCTCCATTTCGTCTGCGACTGATTTTTTATCCCGTAACGGAACGCCCGCCAATCGCCGCACTAATGGATCAAACCATTGAAGAACAACAATGATCGGGAAAAACAGGATTCGCAAAGTGGCGAGCAGCGGCAGGCAAATGGTAATCAGCCAAACGCCCGAATAATTGGCCCAGGCGTTGGGAATCGCCACGCCAAAAACCAACAACAACCCCCAAGCCATCAAACAGGAAATCACCAGGTTGGCCTCACGATCGTTTTGAATCGAGGATTCACCCTGGTAGATCACCACGAGGAACAACACCAACACCGCCGCTGATCGCACGATCGCCGTTGCCAGTAAATACTGTACTCGTACGGATAGAAATCGTTCAAAGGAGTGAATGCGTCCGGTTTGATCGAACCGCTCAGCCAGATGGGCGCGCGAAGGAACGCGAAGCGCGAGCTGTAACGTCGTAAATAATGTCAACATAAACAGGGTGAATAATCCCACCCATACAACCCAGTCATTCACCAGATGAACTCGCAGCAAACTACCATACACTCTGAAAGATAGGTTTGATCCGTTTGCTTGATCGACCTATCCAAAAAATTATTCCGCATCGGACCGATAGACTGTACCCATCCCTGCGGCGGTTAAAATCTCATCTTCCATCGCGTGCATTTTTTCTGCCTCAGTCGCTTCTTTATCCGTATAACCCAACAGGTGCAGTGTCGCATGAACTGCGTACAACGACAACTCCGCAGCCAATGAATGCCCTCTCACTTGCGACTCACGTTTCGCGGTATCGATGGAGAGAATAATTTCGCCTTCCAGTTCAGCGTCCGCCAATTCTGGCCCTCCCACAGAGTCATCGTCGCGTAGATCAAACGCCAGCACGTCAGTAGACCCTTCGTGATTCAGATGCGTTTTATTCAGCTCTGCCATTTGTAAATCGTCGATCAGTGCCACAGAAATGGTGGCTGATTTTGCGTGATGTCGCCGCAGCGCGGTTTCGATCGCACCGGTAATGGCTGCTTCATGCTGAAACGGTTCCCCGTCAACGGGCGTGATGGTAATTTGATACGCGGGTTCGTCTTCCATGCTTTTGCGTTGTTTGATCCACAAAGTGTTGGATCGATAAACTTTCTTATCCGCTCATCTTTCTAGATTTATCAGGCTCTTCCTTAGATTCTTCCTTGGATTCTTCCTTGTGCTTTTGAGCCTTGGGATAGGCCACACGGCCATGATAAATGCTGCAAAGGCTTTTCACCAGGGATTCCTCGACCTGCCGAATCTGCTGTAAGGTAATATCGCAATCGTCAAACTGACCGTCGTTAAGTCGATCCGACACGATTTCATGCACCACACCCTCGATTCGCCCCACCGTCGGCTCATTCAACGCTCGAACCGCACCCTCATCCCCGTCGCCCTGACCATGGTGTTCGGCCGCTTCTTCTGCGGCTGGATCTGCCCGG
>CBDTZI010000561.1:0-1603 GCA_965364865.1 uncultured bacterium
CTGCCACTGCCAGGTTTGGCTGTCGTAGTGATGGGTGGGCATGAAGAACACGGGTTGTTGAGAAACGAAATTGGATACAGCCAGGGTGTCGTGGATAATTCGCTGGGCATGATCCCAGGTTACGGCTTTTCGAAATCGCTGTGCCCATGATGATGATTGCAAATCAGGTAAATCCGTAAGCCCAACACACTGCCAGTAATCTGCAGTATTTACATAAGCCAACAGATCTTCCAGTTGTTTGAAATAGGCTTCACCTTGCTCACCCTTAAAATCAAAGGGGTGAGTCACCAAGACCATCACGGTTTGATCGGGTAGATTGGGGTCGTCTTGCATCCATTTCAAAGCCAACGCGGGGTTGGCTGTACATTGTGGTGCGACGTTCAGTGTATCACCGGAATACTCCGCATGATGCAAATCCGGACTTAACCAGGTAAATTCCAGTTCTTCCAATGCACGAGCGGAATTGGCGTCCCATGCGTTCCACGGTGGAACAAAAATTTCGATCGGAGTCTGCAGCGAGGAAGAGAGTGTTTTTTGTGCCTGTCGGAGGGATTCCAGTTGCCAGGCGTACGGCTGCAAACGATATTCACCGTGTCGATAGCCGGAAGTCGGATGGCGACGATGTTCGTATCCATGCAGCGCGGGTTCGATGGTGCCGTTTCTTATGTATTCTCGCAAAAGCGATAGCCAGGGATTGTCCGGTTGAGCCAGCCAGCTATGTTCAAGATTTGCATAGGCGGGATCAAGCTCATCCTCCGTGGGAATGATCACGGGATAGGGGATCACACCGACAACGAGTTTGGCCTGGTGGCGACGGAACATTTCAAACAAGCGGGTTTCCAGTTCATCACCGGCCGTGACCTGATGCATAGGAATCCGAGGCGAATAATCATCGTATCGCACAACGAGGTAATGATTCGTATCTTGTTGATTTTGTGCGATGACGCTTGCAGGCGAGGTCCCCAGCCCGATGAACCCCATGATCGATAAGCTTAGCCAAACAGGCCGCTGACAGGATCGGGCGTAATGAATCGGTGTTGTATGCCTAAACAATGCCGATATCTGCTTTTGATGGGACTTTAGCAGGCTATACGGAATAGGTTGTAATGGTCGATGATATTTCATGTGATTCGCCGTTTTCGTAGCCTGTGGGGCGGTCAACGCTGATTTTTCAAAGGAGTTGACCTTGACGGCACGGTTGTATGATACCGGCGAACGACTGGGTCGTCGAGATCCGTTTCATAACCGGTAAATAATTTCCAGCCATGTGTATATCGGCAAAGAATAGAATGTAGACGTTTTTCGAGGCCCATGTGGGCAAAACATTGAAAATTTTCACAGGGCCGATTTGATTCTCCTGAGATAACTCGTGCTATTTAATTCCTTTGTATTTCCTGCATTCTTTATCGTGGTCTACGGATTGTACGTCTCGCTATCGAAGCGGCGGGGCGCACAGAATTTCCTGCTGCTGATCGCGAGCTATGTTTTTTATGGCTATTGGGACTGGCGGTTTCTTTCGCTGCTGGTGATATCGACGATTATCGATTTTAACATGGGTCGGCGGATCCACGATACCTCACAGCCGGGTACCAAAAAGTTTTAC
>CBDTZI010000562.1:0-1583 GCA_965364865.1 uncultured bacterium
CGGGGTTCCCCTCGAACACGGGTAGGAATATACCACAACCACCGCGATCTGACCACAATCGACCTCCTTCAATCCCGCATCGTTACAAAACCCACAGTTGCACCCCGTGGGCTTTACTATGCAAACTTCCAGAAAAGTATCGTTACATGATGTGTCATAAGATATTTTTATATTGATCGAGGGCTTCGGGGTTGGTGAGGGCGTCGCGGTTGGGCACGTTTTCGCCGTGGATCATCTGCTGCACCGCTAGCTCAACTTTTTTCCCGCTGATCGTATAGGGTACCGCGGTGACCTGTTTGATGTGTCGCGGTACATGCCGTTTGGTGGCACCGGCGGCGATATGATCCTTAATTTTTGCCAATAGAGTGTCATCAAACGTTGCGCCATCACACAACACCACAAACAGACACACCTCCACGTCGGCATCGGCGGTTCGTTTGCCCACGACCACGCTATCGACGATTTCGTCCATCGCTTCGACCTGTCGATAAATCTCAGCGGTCCCGATGCGCACGCCGCCGGGATTGAGCGTCGCATCGCTTCGGCCATAGACAATCACCCCGCCGCGATCGGTGATCTCCACAAAATCGCCGTGTCGCCAGACGCCCGGAAAATCATCGAAATAGGCTTTGCGATATTTTTCGCCGTCGTCGTCATTCCAGAAACCCGTGGGTTGAGATGGAAACGCACTACAACAAACCAACTCACCCTTTTCATTCGTCACCGGCTTGGCATCTGTGTCAAACGCTTGCACATCCATGCCCAGTCCGACGCTTTGAATTTCCCCGGCGTAAACCGGCAAGATCGGATTGCCCAGCATAAAACAACTGATGATGTCCGTTCCGCCGGAGATGCTCGACAGCTGCAAATCTTCTTTCACGTTGTCGTATACCCATTTGAAATTTTCGATCGTCAGCGGAGCACCGGTCGACAACACCGCGCGAAGCTTCGACAGATCGAAATCCTTGTTCGGATGTAAACCCACGTTTTCGCAAGAGGAGACAAATTTCGGACTCGTACCGAACACGCTGATGCCCAGCTGCTGTGTCATTTTCCACATGTGTTTGGGGTCGGGATAAAACGGTGAGCCTTCGTACAGTACAACGGTCGCACCCACCCCAAGCGAACTCACCATCCAGTTCCACATCATCCAGCCGCAGGTCGTGAAATAAAAGATGGTGTCGTCGCGCCGCAGGTCGCAGTGCAACATCAATTCCTTCATGTGTTGTAAAAGCGTACCGCCCTGGCCATGCACGATGCACTTGGGTACGCCGGTCGTGCCCGACGAATACATAATGTATAGCGGATGGTCGAACGGAACCTGCTCAAACGTAATGTTCGTTTCACCTGAGCCGCTTGTTTCACCTGAGCCGCATGCTTTAGCTTGCGCGGAGCTTCGACGAGTAGATTTTTCATCTAAAAAATTTGACCATAATATCGCGTTAGAAAGTGACGAAACGTCCGGCGAGTCATTCATAAACTCGACGACAACCACTTTTTCGATGCTGGGGATTTTTTCGACGATGGATGCAACCCGTTCGACAGAGTCGATGGTTTTGCCGTTGTAGGAATATCCATCTGCG
>CBDTZI010000563.1:0-1556 GCA_965364865.1 uncultured bacterium
CAGATGCAACAGTCTTAAGACTCAGAGACTTGGTTCAAAATTTTCGCTGATGGCTGAGAGTACCGGTATCACTCGGTCGAAAAATTGTTCACACGAAGTGGCTTCGTTGTATATCGGGACCACGACACTCACGCGGAAACCTTGCACGGGCCTGCCTGGTTTCGCTGTGCCGTTCATGACCCGATCAATAGCTCCACTGTTATCCAGCAAATCTATCTACTCAACATAGCCCAGGCTGCGCAGGGCCTCGCGAGTTGCCTCATCGATATCCGTATCTTTACCCTCCAGCCCGGACGCGTCAAACTTCTCTCTGAGGGATTCCATCCTCTTTCTGGTGCTTTCCAACACCGCCGGATTGAATCGCACCACGTTGACCAATTCACCTGGATCCGTAGCCAGGTTGTAGAGCTCCCAGGTATCGCGCTTACCCCGCGGGAATCCACGGTTCGGTTGCATATCCACGACCCGAATAAGCTTCCAGCCGTCGGCTTCGAGCGAGAGGCCTTCGATCTTGCTCGGGTACATCACTTCACCGAGAACAAATTGTTCATCCGGCTGCGGATCCATTTCACCAAAAAGCATGGGCAGCAACGACCTGCCCTGAATCATGGCACCGTTCGAATCAAGGTCGAACAGATCGATCACGGTCGGCAAAATATCGATTAACCGGACGGTCTCGGTGACGCGACGCGGCTGCAAGCCGGGATGGCGAAGGATCAATGGCACCCTCAGTAATTCGTTATACAGCGTGTGTCCGTGACCGTGTCCGCCGTGCTCAAACAACTCTTCGCCATGGTCCGCGGTAAAGATGATCAATGTATCGTCGATCTTTCCGAGGCGGGTCAGATGATCGATGATCTCCTGAAAATAATAATCGGTGTAGCGGATTTCCGCGTCGTACAGATCACCCAGCCGTTGATCGCCCCACAGCACAAACTCCGCCGGCGGACGATACTGCCAGTGGGGGTCGGTTGAATGAAAATAAAAAAAGAAGGGTTCATCGCCAACATCAAGCAACCATTCGAAAGCGTCCGCCATCATCCCCTCAATGGGTACATAGCCGGGATCAGGCCGACCGGGATGATCAGCGAACCAGGGCTCCCGCTCGAAATAAACAAATTCGTCAAATCCCTGTGCGACATTAAAATTATCGGACACAGAAATATTGGTGCTAAATCCTCCCGTGGAAAAACCATTAGCCTTGAAGATTTCGGCCATCATGACCAGCTTATCGTCGGCAGAATCATTGGTATCCTGACAGGCATGAGCGACCGGATACATAGACGTAAACATCGAAACCACCGAAGTCCGCGTCCACGGTGATACCGAAAAAGCCTGATCGAATATCGCGGCCTCCTGTGCAAACCGATCGATGTTCGGACTCGTGTCTCGCGCATAACCAAATGCTCCAAGGCGATCCGGGCGTAAAGTGTCAACCACAATGATCACGATGTTTTTAAACATGGGTTGACCGGGTGCAGCATCGATGGACGAATCGTTTGAGCAACCCGAAACGAGCAGAAAAATACCTGCAAAAAGTATTTCAGCAGCGGGGG
>CBDTZI010000564.1:0-1505 GCA_965364865.1 uncultured bacterium
GCTTTTGGGTTTCATTCCCGCTAATCGCTGCGGTCGAATCAGAGCTGCGGCGTAAATAAAACCCGACAACTCGTCACACGCAAAAAGAGTTTTACGAATCGGTCGATCGCGCGGATAGTCCTGCAAATTCCAGGGTACATGTGATAGCACCGCGCCGATGACTTCCTCGTCACAGCCCGCCTCTCGCAAAATTTTCGCACCTTCGCGAGTGTGATCTGGTGGTTCGGGCCAACGTTCATAATCAAAATCATGGAGCAAGCCCGCCAGTCCCCACTGCAATTCATCTTCACCCATCCGCTGTGAGTAATGACAAACAGTTGCCTCCACGCATTGTGCGTGACGGATCAACGCGGGGTTTTTCGTGTATTCGTTTAACAACATCCAAGCCTGGTCGCGATTCATATTTTTCTCAACTTCTGATCATGGGACAGTATTGACATCAAAATCATAACGAATCAAGGGCTACTATTTTATCCAACGGGCATGATGAACCGATGAAGCCCTACAAGACGGCCAAATTTTGACTCCGTCTACGATCAAGTTATCATGGATGGATCATAATAACGTGAAGTCAGTGTGTCTACGATGAAAGCGAGTAAACGTTCCTTTGCATCCTCAAACGCAAGCGACATTCGACCCCACTGAACTGGCGATCGTGCTGAGCCATTATGATCTTGGTGTCGTTGAATCGATCACCGAGTTTGCCAAAGGTTCGCGGAGAAGTCCGAAAGTCGGCATCGTCACCAACAAGGGAAAATTTTTATTGAAGCGTCGATCCGTCGATCGAGCTAATCCGCAACGTGTACGTTTCTCGCATCAACTACAAGCCCACCTGAGTCAATGCGGGTTTCCGCTGAGTCATCTCATTCCCACCCTCAGTCCAGCAGATACGATGCTGATATTTAAAAAACATGTTTATGAAATGTTCGAGTTCGTACCGGGCCACGAATTCGAGAAAAATGCAGCCCAGGCCAACGAATCGGGTTTGACCTTGGCTAAATTCCATCGAGCGACATCTCAATACGCACCCCACACCTCGTACAACATTCCACGGGGTGATTATCACGATGCACCCGGTGTGCGAACCGGGCTGTGTGCGATCGGTTCAACGCTGAAGTCGCACGACAGTTTTACGGGCGATGATTTTGAACTGTCTGAGTTGGTACAACATCTGTTAAAAAAATATGATGGCGCCGCGGCGCAAGTGAATCAATGGGGGCTTGCGCAGTGGCCCGAACAGATCGTTCACAGTGACTGGCATCCGGGCAACGTTTTATTCCGCAAAGATAAAGTGATTGCTGTGATTGATTATGATTGTGCTCGCATATCAAACCGAATCACCGATGTAGCTAATGGAGTGCTTCAATTTTCCATTATCGCATCGGGCGATCCCGCTTCCTGGCCCGAACACCTGGACGAAGAGCGGTTTCACGCTTTCATTTCCGGGTATCAATCGATTACTTCACTTTCTGAGGAGGAAAAACAATGCATCTCCCCCTTAATGA